>CAZHVO010000124.1:0-1543 GCA_964536195.1 uncultured Planctomycetia bacterium | reverse complement strand
GCCTAATCTACTCTTACTATAACCACGATCTACTCTAGTAAATCTATTAAGTATAAGATTAGCTTTTTCATAAATTAAGCCTTCATGCTTAGATATATCGTTTAAACCTTGTTCCATCTGAGAAATAACAGAGAGATAGGAAGATTTATCTTGCTCTGATAGATTACCAGGAGATTGAACAAGTAATGTCCTTACTCCAGAAAGACCTCGTTCTAAATCGGCTCTCTCTTGATTTAATTCTTTCTTAGTATCATGCTGCAGATTTGCTTCATCGATCGCATAAGCTGGACCGTATTCAGTTGCAACATTCGGAGAAGGCGTCTTTGAAAAGTGTTCTGAACCCAGTGTGTATGACTCATACTTCTCTAGTAATTCCTGGACAGTCTCTCCTAAAGGATCTCTTTTCTCCAGTTCTCTTGCTAGGGCTCTTTCCATAGCACTGGCTGAAGAAACAGCAGTGTACTCTGGATCTACATCCAAAGACCCAAAACTACTCTCTTGGGGCTCCAACTCCTTTAACTCAGAATAACTTAATAGTTTAAACTTCTCTTCATATAAACCTTCTATTTGCTTCTCGAGTTGCCTGCCTCTCTTCTGGATAGAACCATCCCTATCAACAAGGAAGACACCTTTCCAAAAAGCTTTAGATTTCCATGATTTACCATCACCATTTCTTTGCTTCTCACTATACCAAGCATCATTAATGCTACCGGTCTTCTCCTCTAACTCAGCTATTCTTAGCTCTAGATCACGTAATTGTCCCTGCTTTATCTGGCTACGCCCCTCTAAGGCTTCGGCCATATCTTCAGGCGTAAAACCATCTTTTAACCCTAATTCTTTAGCTAATTGCTTACTTGTATTCTGAGTCCTCCACTCGTTTATAGCTTTCTCCCTTTGAGAGATTTTATACGCTTTCTCGGCTGCCTCTAGCTGGTATGGCGTAAAACTATCTCCTTTTAAGCCTATTTCCTTAGCTAACCTTTGAACCTCAGGACTCTGTCTCCATTCGTTTAAAGCTTCCCTCCGGGCATAACGCTCTAGCGCTCTATTTATTTGCGTCTCAGAAGCATTCTCGCCAAGACCTAACTTTTGTCTAAGCTGTCTCAAGAATTCCCGGGGCTCTACATTATCTATATCCATATTAAGTCTAGAAGCTAAGGCAGCATTTTCTTTGCGGAACCTTTGATTTATAGTTTCATTATGTTTGTCAATACTATCCTGGAGCTTTTCATCATCAAATAAATCCTCTAAATTGGAATATTTAAAGTTAATACTCTTTGCCAGTTCTTGACGTTCCGCAAGAACTTTTAGGTATTCTAAACCTAAAGTTTTGGCCTTCTCTGCATCTGCCGCAACCTGTACCCCTGTAAGTAAATTCCAAACTCGTTTTTCAGAATCAATAGCTAAATTATCTTCTATAGCAACAAACGTTATTGTCCGATTATTCTCCAAGAATTGCTGAGAAGTTGCCTTTATTTCTCCTTTATCGTCTATAGAATACTCGCCCTTTATAGTTAACTTTCCTCTCTCTTCTATTCCTTTA
>CAZHVO010000123.1:0-1643 GCA_964536195.1 uncultured Planctomycetia bacterium | reverse complement strand
AGTCCCTTGTGAGTAGAAACTTTATCTTTATTTACCTCGGGAACTATCAAGGGTACATCATCTTTTAAGCGAAAATCATTACCATTATCAATTACTACTGCCCCTTTTTCTATGAACTTCGTAGCATATTGAACGCTTGCTCCCTTAGCACCTTCAGTCCCGGCAAAGAGAGCAATATCAATACCGGAGAAATCACTATTTTCTATAGCTTCAACGTTATAAAAGACCTGATCAACCTTTATTTCCCTCGCGCTACGAGCGAATACTCTTAAATTATTAATCGGAAAGTTCCTTTTCTTCAAAATCTTAAGAATCTCTGCTCCTACTGCTCCTACTCCAATTACAGCTACATTTTTCTTCATCTTTTACCTACCATAGTTTTCTTCAATTTCATTACTTTATATTTTTAGCAAAACTTTTATTTCTAAGTCATTGCTTACGATGGATCCAATTTGGTTTAGGATTCGCCTAAACCGCTCGCTTCGCGAGATTGGATACCTATTTTCCCCTTAGACTTATCTACTTATTTAACTAAGCTCTTAACTACTAAATCACCGACTTCGCTGGTAGAATAACCCATCTTCCCAGCACCAAGACTCTTTAGCTTATCCCTAGCTACCTTAATAACAGAATTCTCTACTGCCTGGGCAGCTTTTCCCTGACCTAATTGATCAAGCATCATAGCCAGAGCACAAATTGCAGCTAGCGGGTTTATTACATTCTTTCCAGTATACTTAGGAGCGCTTCCACCAATAGGCTCAAACATTGAGACTCCTTGGGGATTGATATTACCTCCGGCGGCAATACCCATACCTCCCTGAATCATTGCTCCTAAATCAGTAATAATATCACCGAACATATTGTCAGTAACAATTACATCAAACCACTCTGGGTTCTTAACCATCCACATACAGGTTGCATCAACATGAGCATAATCAGTCTTTATGTCCGGATAGTCCTTAGCTACCTCATAAAAAGTCCTCTCCCATAAATCAAAAGCATAAGTTAAAACATTAGTCTTACCACAAAGAGTAAGAATTTTTTTCTTATTTCTCTTGCGAGTATACTCAAAAGCATAACGCAAGCAGCGCTCAACGCCTTGGCGAGTATTATAAGAGGTCTGAATAGCTATCTCACTGGGAGTTCCTTTGTCCTTAAACTCACCTAGCCCCTTATAAAGGCCTTCGGTGTTTTCCCTAACTACTACAAAATCTACATCTTCAGGATTTTTATCCTTTAAGGGACAGAAACGACTATCGTAGAGTTTTATCGGCCTTAAATTTATATACTGCTCAAGGGAAAAACGTAGAGTTAATAATATTCCTTTTTCTAAAATACCGGGCTTAACGTCAGGATGGCCGATTGCACCCAAATAAATACTATCAAAAGTAATCAAATCTTTTATAGCCGAAGAAGGTAGGACTTCACCGGTCTTTAAATACCTATCGCCACCAAAATCATAATTAGTAGTCTCATATTTAAAATTATACTTAGAAGCTACTGCCTCTAATACCTTTACCCCTTCCCTTACTACTTCTGGGCCTGTGCCATCACCGGGGATTACTGCAATTCTATAAGTCTCCACTTCTTCTCCTTAAATTATTTATCCCGTTAGAGGACGAAACCTTTTAGCGGGGTTTGCC
>CAZHVO010000122.1:0-1706 GCA_964536195.1 uncultured Planctomycetia bacterium | reverse complement strand
AGCCTCTTCCAATTCACTAATTAATTCATCCTTATTCCGATGTTCAAATTTATCCTCAAGGGTCTTGTGAATTTCTATTGAATTACTAAACCCCACTATGGCAAACTCTATATCCAAGCGAGATAACACCTCTTGAAGCATTACAATAGTAGAAAGGGCATTATCTTTATCATCCATCATTGAACCGCTCTCATCCAGAACCAAAACAAATTTAAAACTTCTTTTAGTCGGCCTTTCTCTCTTAAGCCATATTTCAGTATCTCCGGTTTTACTCATTACCATAGCTTTTCTTAAATCAACCTTGGGACCGCTTTCAAAATAGCCTTTGTACTGGAATCTTTCATCCCTATGCAGTTCATTATCCAAAATACCAAATAATCTCTCTACAAGGGATACAACCTTGATATAATAATTATCATATCTTTTAAGCTTTGATTGCAATTTTTCCTGTAATTCTCTTCTTCTGCGTAAAATTGGTGATTGTTTTTTTCGATGTCTAGGAATACTTTCTCTAGCGGGCTGCTGTTGTCCTTCCTTATCAATCCCTAATCCTTCCTCTGATTTTTCAGCTATACCTTCTGTCTCTGCTTCCTTTTCGCTTTCTTTAGCCGGCACTTTAATTTTACCTTCAGACTCTTTATCTGGCTTCTCTTCTCTCTTGGGAAGCTCACCTTCTATCTGATCTATGGTTATATCTACATCTTCTCCTTTAGCGATCTCTTCCTCTGTAGGGGCAATTTCTACTTCTTCTATTTCTGAAGGTAACTCTCCTTTTGCAGCCTTTCCTTTGATAAACCCCTTGCTTGCCTTTGCTTTATTTATGTGGACTTTCTTCCTTTTAGCTTTCTGCTCTGCTCTCTCTTTATCGCTGATGGGAATTTTTCCTCCTAAGCTATCTGCTGCTTGTTTTGTTTCTTTCGCGATAGATTTTTCTGCTTCCTCTTTGGTCATACCCCCTGATGTTTGTCCTCCTTCTTGCTGTTCCTTACCTTCGCCGGGAATACCGCCTCTCATCCTTTGTTGCATGCTCTCTTTGACTAACTTCTCATATACAGGCAAAATATTAGTTTTTATCAGTTTCGACATTTAAGAAATGCCGCTCTCTTTTCCGCAAGGCTTGGCCTTAAGGTTGCCTGTATCTGAATAGTCTCTCCTTCTTCCGGGAGCTGGATCAACCTTTTCCCATCGATGTTAGTGATGACAAATTTTCCTTCTCTTGTTCTGGAAAGAATTGCCAAATAGGTGAAGTTTAGGTTTACCCCTTTACCGGGTTCAGGAATCCTAACAATCTTTTTTCTTTCCTGGATTGTAAATATCCCTAGTTTATTCTCGCCTTTTAGGCGGGTAATCCAGACACTTCCCGGAAGCATCTTATATGCGGTTATCGTATCTCTTCTTGTATCTTCTAAAGCCTCCTTCACCTTAGGATTGTTTATGGCCTGGGTATCTTTGCCATGCAACCAGTAATAAATAAGCCCTAAACCATACTGGATATTAAGGGGTATACCTTCCTTATCATAATCCTTATCTGTAAGCCCTGGTAATTCCTCATTATACAGCGCCTTCATAAACCGCCTGCTGGCAGGATGCCTGGCCATGGCCCAGTTGTTCACTCTGGGGTCTTCAACGGCATTAAGTAGAAACCGTCTTGATTCCTCGCTGAAGAAGAATTTCTCTTTCCAGGATATATCCCGATGAGAGCCCTC
>CAZHVO010000121.1:0-1723 GCA_964536195.1 uncultured Planctomycetia bacterium | reverse complement strand
CCGGATTCGTTCAATTAGAATTACCTAATGATATAGAGTTTAAGGTAGAGGGCGGTATCAATGATAAGTATGATATGAAATCACTGGTATTTGGTTTAACCGTACCTGTTCCTTACACTGATGACTTAGAAGCAGAGATAAATTACGGTATTAATTGGTTTGAGGGCGGAAAACAAACCGGATTTGGGCTTAATTTCGGCCCTATCTGGAGCTTAGACAAGAGCAGAGAGATAAAGATGCCAGGTTTTGTTCCTGATGAAGAAACTTCCTTAAGTGTTTTAGAGAAAGGTCTTCCTAAAATGTCTCAAGGGCCGCCTTGGTACCAAGGACCTGATTCTGTTGAAATAGCAAGATCCACTGTAATCGTTCTCGATGCTAATGGAAAGCCGGTAAGAAGAACATTTATCCCTGGACCTGGAGCCTTTGAAGAAACCCGTCAGTTAGCGAATAATTCTTTAGGATATAGATTAGATGGTAAGAAAGCATTCATTTTAGACTATATAGATTGCGCTAATGCCCGCCCTGTTTTTTCATTCAGAACAAAACAAAAACGAGATCATGAAGGAATAATCCATGGTAAGGATTTAGCAGAGAGAGATGGTGAGGATTTAGAGGATTTAGCAGAGAAATACCAAGGTTATTTTGTTTACATCGAAGAGTTAAAGGAACATATAAAAATATCAGATTTAGAAGGTGAAACCCTAATTCTGCCCAGAGATTATCTTAACGATAGTTCCAAACCTAAATTCAACGGCGTTACCTACCCTGTTATTGTCCGCTCAGGGATACCTACCCTAGATTCAGAAATTGGTTTGCTAGAAGGAACATTATACATCGAAGATGGCAAATTCAATTATAAAGGTAATGGTCAAAAAGTCATCGGTTTTATAAATACTCCCGATACTGAACGAAATCTCCCCAAGACTCCTTTGACCGAGGAAGACGTGAAAAAGAGATGGAAACAGCTGGAAGCTAAGCAAATAGAGGGTTCCTATCTCTGGTATTATGATGCAAACAAGAATAGCAAGTGTGATAAAGAAGAGCGACAGGAACCTTTTGAATTTAAGGCTACAGACCGAACTTCCACAATAGCTAAGAACGGATTAGATAATGGCTTTGATCCCAATAATTCAAAGAAACCTAAATCTGCTGAAGAAGCCTTGCTTGAAAGATGGCGTCCGCTGATACGGCTGGGAATAGAGAGAGACGGTAAATTTTATGCTGTAGAAATAAATGATATTGCTAAAGAATTCTTAGCAACTAAATACAAAGAATTCCTCCTGCTAGTCAGTCCGGGCGGAGAAGAAATCAAACCAGCACTTAATACTTTAAGAACTATTTTAAGAATATCGGAAGAAGCGTCTATTTACTGGATACCGAATAAAGCTCTTGGTAATGAGAGTATTAGAAAACTATTAGCAGATATAAACTATGAAGGTGGAAGTTTAATGAGGCTCGACAAGGAAGGCCTTGCCGTTGCTTATTTCTTCCCTGACCAAAATATTAACGAGTCTTATGTGCTTTTACTTAGTGACCTGACAAGTAAAGGAGCACCTATTTATCGTGTAGGAAGTGATGGTATCACGCCGGGAATTAAGCATGTCGATTCTGAAGATAGCCTTAAGATTATTCAGTATGAGGATAAGGAAGGAAATCTTAGGCAGAAGAGATTTATCCTTTCTACACATCGTCAGGGGAATGCGATCGTTGATTATGTAGGCAG
>CAZHVO010000120.1:0-1750 GCA_964536195.1 uncultured Planctomycetia bacterium | reverse complement strand
CGGCGGCGAAAAATTTATATAAATGTGTTTTTGCTCGGGGAGAGTCCGCACCCCACCTGCGCGATTGTCCCGTATTCATTTCGGGACATCGCTTGGCGGGGTAAAGCCGAATCTTTTTTGCAAATATAAGTGGTTAAGAATACCCCACCCACCCAAAGCCTGTCTCGGTGCTCGGGTTTCAGCCGCTTGGGCGTCTTCCGCTTCCTGCGCTCCGAGCCAGTCTTTTCCCTAAAAGGAAGAAGAAACCTAACTATTCATTGTTCGTTGTATTTCTGTTATAATATTCACTGATGTGTAGACGAAGAGTCCTTTTCTCATGGGTTTGCCTTGCTTTTTTTATCTTTACCCTAGCTGGTTCTGTTTATGCAGGTGATTTTAAAGAAGGCTTTCATCCTGCCAAAGTAAAAGATATATCTGATAGGAAATATGAACCTGCTGTAATAGAGCTGTTGGATAATTCAGAAGATTCTATTGTTATTTCTATGTATATACTAAACCCTTCAACCGAGCCTATTAGGCTATTGTTAAAAGACTTGGAGGAGGCGATTGCTCGAGGAGTTAGTGTAGAAATATACTTAAACACAAGGTTTAAATCTAATGATGAATCTAGTATTAATAATGGTGAACTTTTTGACCTTTTAGAAGCAAAGGGGGCTAAAATATACCATATCCCTTCCTTCGTGCGCCTTCATGATAAGCTTATAGTGATAGATAAGCGTTATGTGGTTATCGGCAGTACTAATTGGAGCGTATCAGCCTTAAAGAATAATCTTGAGGCAACATCGTTGATAGACTCACCGGAGTTTGCTACAGAAATGCTAGTACGCCTAAGAACCTTACCTTTAACAGAGCAAGAACCAGGAGAGCCGCAAAGACCGGATAGGCCAGAGATAGAAAGAGTTTTACCTGCTGAAAGTACAGTTGTTTTAAGCAGGTCCTTATTAGAAGATAAACGCCTATTTTCATATATGCTTACTCGTAATGATGATCGGTCAATGAATACCTATCTATTGTTATTGGCTTATTCTAAAATATGGAAAGAAAAGGAGTTTTTTGTATCCTTAGAAGATTTAGCCCTGGATTTAAGAATGCCTTCTAATTGGAACAATTCAGCCGCAAGGAGGCAGGTTATAAAGACACTGAAGAAATTACAGAACAGATACAAGCTTATTAAGGTTAACTTCCGTCATGCTAAAGACGCATGGGTAGAGATTAAGGAGCCGCAAGGGGATACCTTTGAGCTAAAAGGTTATTTTTTTGACCCTGGTTTTTTAGCTTCTAAAAGCACCCGCATCAAATTTGTTTCGTTAATAAAGATATTACTGGAACAAGAAGGCACATCAATAGAATCATTTACCCAAAAAGAAATATCCAAGAGATTTTACATTAATGAAAAAACTCTTTCAGCAGCATTAAAAGATATATCGGAATCGCATTAAGACTGCTTCTTCTCATCTTTTTCCATTTTAACATCCCACAAATATCGTTCCCTTCGGTCATACTTCGGCTTCGCTCAGCATTCCCTTTGGTCACTTTAAATTAAGGAAGAATGAACCTTTCCTCATTCGTCAAGGATACTACGGGTCTCCGCCTGCGGCGGAGCTTCCGTTCCTCCCTCCGGCCCTTCGGGCTTGACAAACGAGCCTCTCTGGATGTTTTAAAATTCCAAAAGATGAGAAGGCTCATCTAAAAAAGGAGGTTTTAAAATGGTGGGAAAAATGGTTAAGCTTTCAAAAGGGTATAGTTTCAA
>CAZHVO010000119.1:0-1778 GCA_964536195.1 uncultured Planctomycetia bacterium | reverse complement strand
ATCCACTTTTAAAAATTCCTGAATAAAATTTAAACTGAATCTCATAATTTACTTGCCTCTTACAGAGAAAATTGCTTTAAGAATCTTACATCGTTCTCATAAAAAAGACGAATATCCTCAATACCATACTTAAGCATAGCTATTCTTTCTACGCCCATTCCAAAAGCAAACCCTTTATACTTTTTAGAATCTATTCCACAAGCTTTTAATACCTTGGGGTGGATCATTCCACAACCTAAGATTTCCAGCCAACCCTTGCCTTTGCAGACACTGCACTTTTTGACCTCTTCTTCTTCCTTTTTCCTTTTACAAACAAAACAAGATATATCAACCTCTGCCGATGGTTCAGTAAAAGGAAAAAAATGAGGCCGAAACCGAAGCTCTACCTTGTTTGAGAAAAACTCACGGACGAAATGAAGAAGAACTCCTTTAAGGTGGGCAAAGTTTATATCTTCATCAACTACAAAACCCTCTACCTGATGAAACATAAACGAATGAGTAGCGTCTACCTGATCAGGCCGATAAACTCTGCCTGGTGAAATTACTGCCAAGGGTGGTTTCGCTGCCTGCATAACTCTTATCTGAGAAGGCGAGGTATGGCTTCTTAGGAGATACTTGCCTTTATCTTTTTCACCAATATCTAGATAGAAAGTATCAAAGGCTTCTCGAGAAGGGTGTTCTAAGGGAATATTTAAAGCCTCAAAGTTATACCACTCCTCTTCAATCTCCTTGCCTTCGATAGTAACAAACCCTAATTTCTCAAATATAGAACAAATCTTCTCACTAACTGTAGTTAAAATGTGGCGCGAACCAGATTCTAAAAAAACTGAAGGTGGAGTTAAGTCTATTCTTTCTTCCTCGCTCTTTGCCTGACCTTCCTTGCCTTCCAGCAAGGAAGTTATCTTTTGTTTAAAAGCATTTAGTTTCTTGCCCCAAGTACTTCTTTCTTCTTTGGCTAGAGTAGGAATTCGGGCGAAGAGCTCCGCAAAGGTAGATTTTCTGCCTAAATATTTAATTTTCAAGATCTCTAACTCCTTGGGGGAGTTAGCTTCCTGAAAGTCTCTTTGAAATTCTTCTTCTAGACCTTTAATCTCGTTTTCCATATTTTATCTTTATAAGGTAAATGAATGCTATTGCCAGACATATCATCGAGAGTATCTTGGCTAATTGTTTCTTCTGAGAAGAAATTATATATTCATTTCTATATCCTTCTTGAATAATCTCTAAGCGCTCCAAATGCAAGTCGCTTATCTGATGATCTGGACACTCTTTGTAAAAAATTCCCTTTACACTCACCTGGTCTCCGGTTTCCTTATAGCTTCCCCAATGAGTTATTCGTTCGGCAATGCTTTTATCAGAAGAAAAAACTCCTATCTGGCTTGAGCCCGATGATATATTTATCCACACCCCCCGGGCATCTCTTAAAGCCTCACCAATTACCTCCCCCTCTATTTGGACTTGCTGTCCACTAAACTCCTGGGGAGAAGTAAATATGTCTTCTAAAGAAGCATTCTCGGCCCAAGCAAAGGAAGTTAATGCCATAAATAATAAGCAGAAAATAAAAAGTTTTAACTTACCCTTCATAGCTATCTCCTAAATAACGACAGAATAAAACCTAACGAGACAAAAATTGCGATAAATTCTAACCTACCAGCCCACATCTGAAAGATATAGACCAGTTTTAAAAGTAAGGGCATTGCCGGAGAAGTTACTCCTACTGACAACCCAACATTGGCAGTTGCTGAGACCGATTCAAATAGAGCCGCTGATGCCGGATA
>CAZHVO010000118.1:0-1836 GCA_964536195.1 uncultured Planctomycetia bacterium | reverse complement strand
ATCTAACATAATTATCATAGGCCTGTTGGTAATCATTGGTTATGATAAAGGTTTGAAAGTGGGATTTGATTGTTTGAGGTTGTTTTCCTCGACTTCCAACTTCCTTAAACGCCTTTATTACCGCTTCACACACTTTTTTATCTTCTAAAACTTTCTTTATAACATTCTCTGTTTCTAAAGAACCAGAGTAAGCTAAACCCAGAACTGCATAGGCACAAACTCTATGGTCTTCATCATTTATTGCCTTAAGTAAAGAAGAAATGCCTTGAGGCCCACCGATTTCACCTAAAGCCAAAGCAGCAAAGGTGCGAACTTCCCAATGTTCATTTTTATTATCTAGGATTCTAATTAGGGAAGGCACTCCACGCTTACCACCAAAATGCCAAAGAGTACCAACTGCAACCGCACGAACTTGCGGTTCTTTATCTTCTAAGGTCTTTATTATCAATTCTTCTACTTCATAAAATTTATCAAAATCTGCTGCAATTTTCCCAAGAGCAACAACTGTAAGAACACGCACCTCCTTATTTTCGTCTTTTAGATTATTTACCAAGATAGGTAATGCTTTTTCAATACTGTTTATTCTCTCTTTAGTTTCAGAGCTAATCATTACTATAGATGCTGCTGCTGCACCACGTATTATATCGTTTTCATTTTTCAAGGCTTGGATCAATAAAGGAATGGCAGGTTTACCTATGTTGTTCAAAGCTTCATAAATAGCCTTCCTAATATCCTCATTTTCTACTCCTAAACTTTTAACTAGTCCTTCAATTGCTTCTCTGTTCCCAATTTCACCAAGGATTAAAGCAGCTGCATGGCGAACATTTTCTTTCTCCTGTTTATTATTTAAAGTTTCCACTAGTTTAGGAACAGCTTTAAAAACCTCACTATTATCAATTTGGGCTAAGGCTCTTGTAGCAGCAGTATTAATCATGATATCGTCCCCATCTAGTATCTCAATTAAAATAGGTATGGCCCTTCTTGCGCTAGGTCCAATTTGGCCAAGAGATTGAATAGCAAAAGCTCGGACTAATTGATTTTCGTCCTTGGTGGCTTCAATTAGACTATCTATTGCACCCTTATCTCCAATTGCCCCAAGAGCTTCAATAGTAACAGCGTGAATTTGCCAACTTTCATCGGTCTTAAGAGTCTTTACCAAATGCTTTGTCGCTCTTTTGTTTTTTGTTCCACCGAGAGCACGTATTACAAAAGCGCGAACTTTCCAATTTTTATCTTCCAAGCCTTCAATTAAAATAGATATTGACTCAGGGCTGTCTATCTTGCCTAATGCTAAGGCAGCCTTGCAGCGAATTGTCTCATCTCTTTCTATTGATGTAAAAATATTTGTTAGAACAGGGATAGCCCTTTTATCACCGATTTTGCCAAGAAGTTCAACGATTAATTTTGGAACGCTTTGTCGATTTACGCCTTCATACTTAAATTCTAATCCCTTAATTAAGAAAGGCACTGCATACTCTCCAAGAGACTCAATTTTAGATTCTTCAAAAGATACATAAAAAACAAATGAACTTTTGCTATTCAAGCTATTTCTTAATTCCTCTATACCCTTATGTATACTTATCTCTTTGACTAAATTCTCCAACTTTTCTCTGTCAGCTATATTCTTTTGGCCTTCACCTTCATTGGCAAAGCTCCTGTTTGCCCGGCTGTTTTGGATGCCGAGAAAGAATCTAGACTGAACAGAGGTAATAGATTCATCTGTAACAGGCTTTTCTGCTGGTTTTCCGGCTGGCTTTTTGTATTCTCCTGCTCTCTCTAAAGCTTCTTGAGAATTAATCTGGCCTGTACCAAGCAAACCTTTATTGAAATATTCAT
>CAZHVO010000117.1:0-1859 GCA_964536195.1 uncultured Planctomycetia bacterium | reverse complement strand
TACCGGGTTTTTTTTAAGCAGGCACCAGATTCGGCTGTGCTTGTTGATCCCGAAAACGAAAAGTTAATAGAATTCAATAATAAAGCATGCGAGAATTTAGGTTATACCCGAAAAGAATTTGCAAAACTTAAAATTTCTGATTATGAAGTTATTGAATCTTCCCGGGAAGTTCATGAACATCTCAATAAGATTATTAAAGAAGACGGAGATATTTTTGAAACAAAGCATAGGACTAAGAAAGGAGAGGTGCGGAATATTCTGGTAAGTGTTAAGCCCATTTCTTTAGGGGGAAAGGTTTTTGTCCAGGGCATATGGAAGGATATTACCGTTCGCAAGAGGGCAGAAGAAATATTACGAGAAAACGAGCGTAAATTCTCTACACTTCTGAGCAATATGCCGGGAATGGCGTATAGATGCAGGAATGATCGGGATTGGACGATGGCCTTTGTTAGCGGAGGGTGTCAGAAACTTACCGGCTACAAGCCTCAGGATATAATTAACAATTCAAAAAGTTCCTATAATGACTTGATTTACCCTGACGATCAAGAGTTGGTATGGGGTCAGGTACAGAAGGCTGTAAAAGAAAAGGTTTCCTTTACTATGGAGTATCGCATTCGGACTGCTTCTGGTCAGGAGAAATGGGTCTGGGAGCAAGGCAGGGGAGTTTACTCTGACAAGGGGCATTTAATGGCACTAGAGGGATTTATTACTGATATTAGTGAGCATAAGAAAACCGAAAAAGAGCTGTTAATCACTAAATATGTTTTTGACAATATGGCTGATGCTGCTTTTTGGATTAACTCAGATGGGCAAATTTTCTATGTGAATAATGCCGCTTGCAATCTTTTAGGTTATTCTCGTACAAAGATGGTTACGATGAGAATATTTGATATTGACGTTAATTTTTCTTCAAAGACTTGGCCTCGACGCTGGAAAGAAATGAAGAGAGACAGAGTTGGAAAACTTGAAACCCAATACATTACTAAAGAAGGTAAGCGATTTCCTGTAGAAATTCACGGTAAATACATGAAAGATAATGGCAGAGAGTATCTTTGCGCCATTGTCAGAGATATAACTGAGCGTTGGAGAGTAGAAGGAGCCCTAAGAAGGGCCGAAGAAGAAAAGACCGGAATTCTAGATAGTTTATCTGAGATGGTTGCTTACTATGGGAAGGATATGAGAATTCTTTGGGCTAATAAGACTGCCGGAGCCTTTAGCGGTTTAAGCTCTATAGAATTAGTAGGAAGCCGGTGTCATGATGTCTGGCATAAGCGTAAAATGCCTTGCGAGAATTGTCCGGTAGTAAAAGTATTTAAGACTGGTGATTGTCAGGAGTCAGAGATAGCCTTATCAGATGGTAGGGTTTGGTTTGTAAAGGCTCATCCAGTTAAAGATTTAGAGGGAGATGTTTCCGGTGTAGTTGAAGTTGTATCAGATATTACTATTAAGAAAAAGGTAGAACAGGAGCGTAGACAAAACTTTAACAAATCTCGCAGAATATTAGAGGAAACAGTTATTGCTTTAGCAGCAACAGCTGAGCGAAGAGATCCCTACACAGCCGGTCATCAGCGGAGAGTAGCACACTTAGCTTGTGCAATAGCTAAAGAGATGAACTTAGATGAGGATAAGATTGAAGGCATACGTATGGCTTCTATTATCCATGATGTTGGTAAAGTTTATGTACCGTCAGAGATGCTTAGTAAGCCTAGTGAGTTAAGTGCTTTAGAATTTAGCATAATAAAGACTCATCCTCAGATTGGCTATGATATTTTAAATCCAGTAGAATTTCCTTGGCCGATTGCCATTATCGTGCTTCAGCACCATGAAAGAATCGATGGTTCAGGATATCCTAAGGGAAT
>CAZHVO010000116.1:0-2071 GCA_964536195.1 uncultured Planctomycetia bacterium | reverse complement strand
CCTTTAACCTTTTTTAAATCTTCTAAATCCTCGAAGGATCCGAGTTGATTACGGTAATCAATAATTCGGCGAGCGATTACCTCTCCTATACCAGAAATACTCTCTAAATCTTCACAAGATGCCGCATTAATATTAATCGGCCCACTAAGATTAGCATTTTCAAATATAACAGTTCTATCCCGATCAAAAGACAAATCTTCTTCAATAGCATTTAGATTTAGAGTTTTTAAAATACTACCTGCTAGAATCAAAATTCCTATAAAGATAAGAACTTTTCTTTCTTGGTGGGTAAGGGAAAACATGTAGACCCTGCTCTCCTGAATCTGATTAGACTACAATATTAACTACCTTTTTTTCGATGTAGATGACCTTTTTGGGTAGTTTTGAAGAGAGCAGTTTTTGGACCTTATCTTGAGCTAAAGCTTTTTCTTCTACCTCTTCTTTTGACCAATTAACATTAATTCGTAATTTATCTCTTACTCTGCCATTGATAAGTATGGCAATCTCCACTTCTTCCTCCTCCAAGTACTTCTCTTCTACCTTTGGCCAATCTCTATCTAAAACAGAGGGTTTATTACCTAAAATCTCATTAACTTCTTCACTTACATGGGGAGTAAAAGGCGCTAGAAGCAGAAAAATAGTATCAACTGCTTTTTTGAGTATGTCTTTTTTTAAATCCCCTTGGCCCAACCCTTTATAAGTCTGGTTTACTAACTCCATAATTCTACTTATGGCTGTGTTGAACTGAAAGTTGCCTTCTAGATCTCGAGTTACATCTTTAATGGTAGAGTGTATCTTCTTGGTAAGTTCTCTTTCGGCTAGATTAAGCTCTCCCGAAGCACCCTCTTCTTTATATTCTGCTAAAGTGTCCACTAAACGCAAAGCTCTTTGAATAAACCTCCAAACTCCTTGTAAGCCTTCATCCTGCCACTCAGCATCTTTTTGAGGCGGACCCATGAATAAGATATAAAGCCGCATCGTATCAGCACCATGCTTATCAAGGATATAATCAGGTGCAACAACATTCCCCTTTGATTTCGACATCTTAGCCCCATCTTTGATAATCATCCCCTGGGTAAATAATTTCTTAAAGGGTTCGGAAAAATTAATCAGGCCTTCACTCTTGAGAAATTTATTAATAAACCTTGAATACATAAGGTGCAAAATCGCATGCTCTACTCCTCCAATGTATTGGTCTACAGGAAGCCACTTATTAACATCTCCACTTACAAAGGGCACTTTCTTCTCTTTGGGAGATATGTAACGTAGATAATACCAGCTAGAATCAACAAAAGTATCCATAGTGTCGGTCTCACGTTTAGCTAAACCGCCACACTTCGGACACTTAGTCTCTATAAATTCCTCTATATAGGTTAAAGGAGACTGGCCAGTAGGCAAGAATTCCTTAACCTCAGGGAGTAGGACCGGTAAGTCTTTCTCAGGTACCGGCACTTGGCCACAATCCGGACAATAAATAATAGGAATTGGTGCTCCCCAATAGCGTTGACGGGAAACTAACCAATCTCTTAACTTATAGTTAAGTGCACGCTTACCTATTCTATGAGACTCCATATAGTCAGCAATTTCTTCCTTGGCTTCTTCGGAGCCTAAACCATCGAAATGACCGGAATTAACCAAAACCCCTTCATCTTCGAAAGCCGATTCAACTTCTGAACCGGAAGCCTCAAGATTAGAGTCTCTTATGACTTCTCTTACTGATAGATTATATTTTCGGGCAAATTCTAAATCTCTGCTGTCATGAGCCGGAACACACATTATTGCTCCGGTGCCATAACCAACAAGAATGTAATTAGCAATCCAAATAGGAATCTTCTCGGCATTCACCGGATTTATAGCGAATTTCCCGGTGAAGATCCCCTCTTTTTCACCGATCTCACTCTTGTATCCAGAACTAGATTGGTTTTTAGTCTTCTCGATAAATTTTTCGATTTCTCCCCTATTAGGTGCATCAGCAATTAGCTCTCCTATATTGGGATGAGCCCAGTTTAAAGCTATAAAAGTAGCTCCCAAAATAGTATCTACCCGGGTAGTAAAACACTTTAATTTTATC
>CAZHVO010000115.1:0-2089 GCA_964536195.1 uncultured Planctomycetia bacterium | reverse complement strand
AAAAGTAGCTCCCAAAATAGTATCTACCCGGGTAGTAAAACACTTTAATTTTATCTTTGAACCCTCTACAGAAAAATCTATCTCAACACCCTCTGATCTTCCAATCCAGTTATCCTGCATTGTCTTAACCCTCTGAGGCCACTGCTCTAGCAACTCTAGATCATCTAATAAGGCTTGAGCATAATCAGTTATTTTAAAAAACCACTGCTCTAAGTTCTTAAGGTTAACGTCGGTTGAACAACGCTCACACTTACCATCGATAACCTGCTCATTAGCCAGGACTGTTTTACAAGAATTACACCAATTAACCGCAGCTTTCTTACGATAAGCAAGTCCTTTCTTGTAAAGTTTTAAAAAAATCCACTGGGTCCACTTGTAGTAATCAGGAAAACAAGTAGCAATTTCTCTGGTCCAGTCATAACCTATCCCCCAGCTCTCTAACTGCTCTTTTATCCTTTCGATATTCTTAGAAGTCCAATCTCGAGGGTGAATTTTATGTTTAATGGCTTGGTTTTCTGCCGGAAGACCAAAGCCATCCCAGCCCATGGGGCTTAAAACATAAAAACCACGCATCTTTTTATAACGGACTACAGCATCACCAATTACATAATTACGGGCATGGCCTACATGGAGTTCGCTTGAAGGATAGGGAAACATAACTAAGCAATAATACTTATCACCGAAAACTTTATCAGTTTCAACTGTAAAAGTTTTCTTGTTCTTCCAATACTCCTGCCACTTTTTATCAGTCTCTCTTGTGTAGTTCATTTCTTATATATCTTTCTTACTACGTTTAAGTTTTCTTTATCTTCATCATCGCTATTTTTGGGAGTCTCCAAAATAAATGGTAATTCTCTTAACCTGGGATGATTAACTATTAAATTAAAACCTTTTCGGCCGATTTTTCCTTTACCAATATCGAAATGGCGATCACGAAGTGAACCCAGCTCTTCCTGAGTATCATTAAGATGAATGACCTTTAAACGCTCTAAGCCTACTGCTTGATCAATCTCATCGAGTAAAGTTTTCAAGCCTCTAGGTTCATTTATCTTATATCCTGCTGCCCAAGCATGAGCAGTATCTAGGCAGATACCAACAGCCTCAGGTCTATTTAAACCATCTAAGACAATCTTCTGATGTGAGAATTTATAGCCTAACCAGTGACCACTACCAGAGGTATTCTCAAGAAGAACTTTGGTCTTTACCTCTTTAGTTTCTTTTAAGATCTTATTTAAGGCTTGAATTATTCTTGAAAGTCCTCCCTGTTCAGTCCCGCCCTTGTAAGAACCCATGTGAGTTACCAAATAATCAGCTTCAAGCCTATCAGCCTCAATAAGGTCAGAAATAAATTCTCCTATCGTAATTTTGAAAAAACTTTTTCTTACCGTAGCCAAGTTAAGTAAATAAGGGATATGGATAACTACTGGACTAATTCTTGACTTTTTTGCCCCCTTTTTAAATCTCTCTACATCTTCGTCACTTAAGAAGGACTTTCTCCACTGACGGGGGTTACGAGAAAAAATCTGCATTGTGTTGCAGCCAAGCTCAGCCGCCCTATCAATGGATTTATAGATTTTACCAGCAATCGATACGTGAACGCCTAGCCTTAACAATTCTCTCCTTCTCTCTGGTGTTTGATTAAACTAAATTGGTGGAGCCGGAGGGATTTGTATGCAATCTTCGACGCAGTCGAAGTTAAACAAAACTATTTTATTGCATCCAAATGAATGTCACTTTGTAAAAGCTATCCCCTCTATTTGCTCCAACACCTATGCAACATAAGGAAAACTATGGAGCCGGAGGGATTTGAACCCTCGACCTCTACGCTGCCAGCGTAGCGTTCTCCCAACTGAACTACGGCCCCGATAAAAAAGCGATTATCTAGGGTATTTGATGAAAACATGTTTATTCCGAACTATTCTTTGTTTTCATCAACACTGAGGGCACAAACCCGAAGTGTCTACCTATTTTTCGGTACTTCGCTTCCGCTCAGTATTCCCTCTGGTCACACTGAGAATACATATCCGAAGTGCCTTAAGATCCTTCGTTAACACTCAGGATTACTTCTCCCTATATTCATCGGGAGAAG
>CAZHVO010000114.1:0-2134 GCA_964536195.1 uncultured Planctomycetia bacterium | reverse complement strand
ACCCCTGACGCAGGGATTTTCAGTCCCTCGCTCTACCGCCTGAGCTACCTCGGCAACTAGATATTTATCAGTATAGGGCAACTGACAAACAGAAGAAAATTATAGCATAGAAACCAAAGATGACAATATTTTTTTAAGATGAATTTTCCAATATTTACAGGCTTATTTTGACCATACCCCCTACCATTCTAGCGATAGCAAGAGAAGCTGTTAAGCCTGGGGATTCGATACCGATAAGGTTTATAAAACCACTAAAACCATTGCTAGACTCATCTTCTACGATGAAATCCCTAAAGTCTTGACCCGGACCCTGAAGCTTTGACCTTAAGCCTGAGGTATCTGGCCCTAAATCTTCAAGCTTAATAAAGGGAAGAAGCTCTTTGACATCTTCATAAAAGCCTTCTTGTTTAGACTCGTCAATGTCATAGTAGATCTTATCTACATACTCATCGTCAGGGCCTAAGCGCAAACCCCGGCCTAAATCCAAAACAGCGTGTATGCCTAGACTTACGCCTTCTGCCTTGGGAAGAGGGTATATTAATCTATTAATAAGCTCTGCTTTATTATTATGTACTCTGAAGTAATCACCCTTGCAATATTTTATTCTGTACTCATCCCCTCCAATTCCAACCATTCCTGCTACTTTGTCTGAGTTAAGCCCAGCAGCATTGATAACTACCTGGGCAAAAAAACTAAATAATCCGCCGATATCCTCTACCGAAACCTTAAAACCATCGTCAACTTTATCTATCCCAACTACCTCGGCATTGTAGACTATCTGACCACCTCTAGCCTTAAACTCCGAAAGTAAAGTCTTCATTAAACTATGAGAATCAACAATACCGGTAGAAGACGAAAGAATAGCAGCCTTAGCATTTATATTGGGCTCAATCTTTCTTATCTCTTCCTGAGAGATAATTTTTAAATCCTCTACTCCACTCTCTAAACCATTCCTGGAGAGCTTTTCTAGCTCTTCTCTCTCATTATTATTAGTTATAGCAATGAGTTTACCAATTCTTTTATACCCAATATTATTGTTTTGACAATATTCATAGAGGAGACTCTTTCCCTGAAGGCAAAGACTTGCCTTCAGGGAATCTTTTGGGTAATAGATTCCGGCATGAATTACTTCACTATTTCTTGAACTTGTTTCCTGGCCAAAGGAAGGATTTTTTTCAATTACCAGGATATCTTTATGATTTTTGGAAAGCTCTCTAGCTACAGCTAAGCCAATAACCCCTGCGCCAACGATGACAATTCCGACTCTCTCCATAATATCAATAGCATTTGATTCGGGACAGGTCCCATTTAAAAAACAGCGCTTTTTCAAAATTTGCCAAAAAAGAACAACCCTGGGAAGGGAAATTTAAATGGGACCTGTCCCGAAATTGCTACTCGCCCTTAAACTCAGCGATTAATTTCTTAGCTTCCTCGACATAATCTTCTCTGACTTTTATTTCTCCCTTACCGATTGAAGGCTGAAAGACTGAAAAGACTGAGGTAGCTTGATAGTAAAAGACATCCACGGGAATATTATTTTCCTTTAGGATTGCTTCTAATTGCGGGGCTTCTAGATCGTCAAAAATAGTGTAGACATTAATCCATTTTTTACTCAAGGCTCTCCTCCTCTGACTTGATACCCTTTATTTCTTCATCTTCCGAATCGTCAAAGATCTTTGATGCTGCAACCTCAGCCAGTGAGTAGTTAAGCGAAGCTACTTCCACACGAGTCTTAAGCTTCTCTAATTCTATAAAAAATATTGCCACTTCTGTTGATTCATTACATTGAGGAAAAATGTTATTAAAACCAGTAGTTATAAGAAACCCTCCCTTCTTCCCTTCCCGATAAAAAGAAACCCCCATTTTTTTTAATTTTTGAGTAATTTGCCCATAGCAGGAGAAATAATCCATATCAAAAACTTTGCTATAAACTTTACCTTGCTCCCTGAAAGGCCGGGTTCCTATTCCCAAGAGCCGACTAATCTCAAGTGGGGCACAGCTTACGAAAAAGAGGAGAAAAATAAGGAATATTTTCTTCATCTGTCCTTTCTCTAGCTTTCAGATCTTTCTTTTCTGTAGGTTAATACAACGACAAATACTATTGTAAAACAAATAAAATTTACAATATTAAATG
>CAZHVO010000113.1:0-2209 GCA_964536195.1 uncultured Planctomycetia bacterium | reverse complement strand
GTACCATATCAGGAGTTGAAAGAACCGGATCAACAGCCTCAACCCCACTCTTATTTCTAATATCATCAACTGCCGTAATATCTTGCGGATCTACCATAGCCACGGTTAAGGTATCACCTATTTTAAACAAAGGTACAGCTTTATGTTTCTTAGCCAGATTCTCAGGAACTAGCTTTATTACTTCCGAATCAATTAAGTAGTCATTTAGATCTATAAAAGGAATGCCTAGGGACTCAGCCACAACTCTAACTATGTCAATCTCAGAGATAAACCCTAACTTCTCTAAAGCTTTCTCTGTAGGCATACCGGTTTTACGAACTTCTTCCTTAGCCTTATTAAGCTGCTCCTTAGTAATTATTCCTTTTTCAACTAATAAATCGATGTTTAGTTTTCTAGCCACTTTTTGCTCTCCTTTAAATAATATTCTATCCTACCAACATAGCTATTTCAAACATTAAGAATTATACTAACTTAGTTTCTAGACTAGGCTTTGCCAGAAGATATCCTTGTCCGGCATCAACACCATAATCAACCAAGACTTTTAGCTCCTCTTCTTTTTCGATTCCTTCAGCAATAGAAGTAATCTCGCTCTGACCACAAAAGCCAATTATCGCCTTAAGAAGATTTTGCTTAACCGGGTTATTATGAATGTTCTGGATAAGATGCCGGTCAATTTTTATAAAATCGGGTTTAATCTCTACTATTAAATCTAAGGCAGCATATCCGCTTCCAATGTCATCAATGGAAATCTTAAACCCCTCTTCCTTAAAGAATTCTATAGTCTTCAGAAAACCGGAAAAATTATCAATTGCTGTCCGCTCAGTTAGCTCTAAAACAACATTCTCGGCTTGAGTATAGTTCTCATAAAATGCGCTAAACTCTTTAAACTTTGCATCCTGGATAAGATAAGGACTGACATTAAAAAAAGTTAAGCTTTCTTTTGCTTTCTCATCTAATTTAAGCAGGGCTTTCTCATGACACATTTTCTCTAAATCAAAAAGCATACCCAAATGAAAAGCGGCATCAAACAAAACTTCCGGGTTACCAAAGTAACCTTGAGCTGGCGGCCGGCTTAAGACCTCCCTTCCTAAAAGATGTCGAGGCTTTAAGTAAAATATAGGTTGGAAGTATGGGGTAATTCGTTCCCCTTCAATAACCCCCTTAACCTCTTTGATAGCTTGAGCTTTATCCTTTACTCTCTCTTGGAAAGGCCGATTTCGTCGTAAGACTGCTTCCATCCGAGCAAATACCTCCTCTATTTCAAAAGGCTTAGTAATGTAATCATCAGCACCGGTATATAAACCTTTAACCTTATCTTGGGGAGCATCTCTACTGGTAAGTATAATGATCGGAATGCGGCTAGTTAGCTTATCTTCTCGTAACTGCCGACAGACTTCATAACCACTCATATCCGGCAATCCTAAGTCTAAAAGAATAAGGTCGGGTATTTCTTTTGCCTTTTCTAAAGCTTCTTTACCCGTACAAGCTACACTAACTATGTAGTCACGGGAATGAAGACGCATGCTAAAAACATTTACAAAATCATGCTCATCATCAACTAAAAGGATTCTTTTTCTTACCATAGTCATATTAGCTTCTCTATAGTTCTCTTAAGAATTCAAGGTATAAAATATTTAATAGCTTATTCTATATAGACAATTTAGGCTAGTCAAGGCTTTTTGCCCTTCTGTCTCGAGGCTAACTTGCCTCCGGCCCTAAATATTGCTCCCCGGCCAAATTTATTCTTTATCTTATCAATAGCCTGATGCATCCTCTCCTGCTTTTCTTCATCTTTTTCTTCAAAGAGAGTAGCTTGAACTTGGCCAAAAGTAAAATTTGAGACCTTAACTCCTACTAAACGTACCTTCTTACCTTTACGATTAAACTTATCCAAGAGCTCTTTTATGGCTTTATAGATTGTATCCATAAAATTAGTCGGCTTATCCAGAGTTTTAGCCCGGGTATAAGTCAAAAACCCCTCTAATCTTATCTTTAAAGTAATGGTCTTTCCCTTAAAATCTTCTTGGCGCAGACGGCTGGACACTTTCTCGCAAAGACTAATTAAAGCAGCATCAATTATTCTTTTACCCCCTGTATCTTTAGCAAAAGTATGCTCATTACTTATTGATTTTGCCTCCTCCTCGGTCTCTACCTCCCGATCATCTATACCATTAGCCAAAGCCCAGAAGTATTCACCATTTTTACCTAG
>CAZHVO010000112.1:0-2223 GCA_964536195.1 uncultured Planctomycetia bacterium | reverse complement strand
GCTTCTTCGGCCGGCTCAAACCTCTCATAGACTATTGTCCAGGGAGGTGAGGTTTCAATATTAGTGCTCTTAAGCAGTTGAGAGGACTCTTTCAAATAACTCCTTTACCTCTTTTGGCGAAGACAACACAAAATCAGCTGTCGAAACCTTAGATTTCTCCGAAACCAGGATGCTCGTTCCGCGAGTAGAAATTATCCTGAAAGCATCCTCATCGGTTGTGTCATCTCCTATGTAAACTATAGAAAAATTTTCCCAGTTAATTCCTAAAGCATTCATTACCCACCTTACAGCCTTACCTTTATTCCAATCTATAGCTGGAAGAATTTCAAAGACTTTTTTACCTTCCATCAAACGTAAAGACTTATTCTCTTGGATTATCTCTTCGATTAAAGTCTTTACTCTAGGAATCTCTTCTTCCTTTTCGATCTGACGATAATGTATAGCTGTGCTAAACTTCTTCTCCTCTATTATTAGACCTTCAATGTTAGCTAATTCTTTTTTTAACCTTTCAATTATCTTAGAAACTAGGGGTATGATTTCCTCAGCCTGAGGCTGAACCAGGGAAACTTGCGGACCCTTAATGTCAAAGCCGTGACTTCCAGCATAGATTAATCCGGAAATACCAACAAGTTTCTCAACATCCTCTCTCATTCTCCCGCTTACAATCGCAGTAGTATATTTTTGGGATAATTTCTTTACAATATCCTGCATCTGGCTAGAGATTACTGCTAGCTCCGGACGTGAGACTATCGGTGTTAAGGTTCCGTCGTAATCTAAGAAGAAAACTATTTTTTTCCCATTGAAGAGATGAGATTTTCCGCTACCCAGATAAGAAGGATGAATAATTGCTCCAGTCTCTCTCTCCTTACCTTGTAAAGATTCTATTTTCTCACTCCCCTTGTCCCAATTTTGGAACAAATCTCTTGGCTTTTTATGAAACCACTGCTCAATTAACCCTAAGTTTATCTCTGATAAATCAGCAACTACCAAATCGGCTCCATTGGCAAGTAATTCTTTCTGGTTATTCTCTCTGGCTAGACCAATGACTAAACCAAAACCGCCATTTCGTCCAGCTGCTACTCCCGAAGATGCATCTTCAACAACTATCGATTCAGCTGGTATGGTTCCCAGATTAAAAGCTGCAGTTACAAAGATATCCCCTTCTGGTTTTCCTTTAAGACCCATCTCAACAGAGACTACACCATCTACTCTTGTCTTAAAAAAATTTTCAATTTTAGCAGCCTCTAGAATCTCTTTACAGTTTTTTGAAGAAGAAGCTACTCCTATTTTCACCCCTGAAGCCTCTAATTCTTTGATTAACTTAATAGTTGAAGAATAAACCTCAACTCCCTTAGCCATTAAGGTCTGGCAAAACTTTGCATTCTTCTTATTACCTATACCGCAGATAGTCTCGGTATCCGGAGAATCAGCTGGTTCCCCGTAAGGAATATTAATACCCCTTGACTCTAAGAAGCTTTGTACGCCTTCATAACGAGGCTTGCCGTCAACATAGGGAAGGTAGTCATTTTGGTGGGTAAATTCACGAAAAGGCTCTTTATCTCTCCTCTCCCTTAAGCGTAAATAATCATCAAAAGCCTCTTTCCAGGCTGCTGCATGGACTAGGGCAGTCTTGGTAACTACACCATCTAGGTCAAAAATGACAGATTTAAAAGAATATTCGCTACTCATACGCTAAAGTGCCTATTTTAGGTGAGTTTTATATTACCATAAATAGCTTTAGATAAAAAGGCTAAATCTGAATAGTGAAATTTTAGAGAAATTTCACTATACTCAGGCCAATAGCAATATAAAGTGCCCCTCCGACTCGATAAACAGTCAAAGAAAGACTGCTTGCCAATGCTATCAGCTTATCAGAAGCCTTAGACTTAAGGAAAATAAAGGCCTTAAATATACCTATAATACCCAAAACTAATAGTATCTTAGGTAATAAACCACTGGCTTTAAAAGAAGCCATGATTAAAGTAATTGAAAGAAATAATGTCAGTAAAAATAAGTTCTTTTTTAGCTTTTTGCTCCCTTTTGTCTGCAACTTCTTCCGTAAAATCTCCGGCTTAATAAGAATTAAAATTCCCCAAACAATCCAAATCAGACCGATAATCTTAGCTATCATAACCCACCTCCTCAATGAGATCAGCATTTTTCCTTTAAAAAAATGCTAGATCGAATTGATACTGAGGGAACGAAAGTTCCCGAAGTATCTAA
>CAZHVO010000111.1:0-2273 GCA_964536195.1 uncultured Planctomycetia bacterium | reverse complement strand
GAATTCAACTTACGAATTTCGGAAAAAGGATTTCAGTTGCCAAAATTGAGTTATCAAGCCTGCAGCCTCAGCTTGAAGAAGTCGAAGCGCAAAGATTAACAAACAAGATGTTGGTAGATGAACCGTACTGGCAAGACATTTTTAAAGAGTTGAGTAATATTATTCCAAACGATGTTTACCTTACAGAATTAGATATGGAGAAAAAGGTTATTAAAATGAAAGGAATTATAATTTCAGAAGAAGGCGAAGAACTTTTTTCGGATTTCATACTTACTTCAGAAAAAGGAATATTTAAGAATGTAAAACTGGTTAAAATTCAAGACATAAAAGAAAAGGCAGCTAATGAATTTGAGTTGAAATGCTGGGTGGACTAAGATAGCTATAAGCTGCAAGTGATAAGTTATAAGTTAATATAAAATAGAGAGGAACTGGAATGGAGTTGACCAAAGAGAGATTAATTATAATTATATGTAGTGTGGTTGTAATTCTTGTTTTAGGATTATATCTTTTTTTGTATAGCCCACTTATTAGTAAGTTAAAATCAGCAGATCTGGAGTGTAAAACCATTGAAGCAGATGTATTCCAAGCACGAGACAGAATAACTTCGTCAGGGATAGGAGATACGAAGAAAGGTTTAATAATCGAGGAGGATGTTTCATTTGCAATAGACGAGTTAACCAAACAAGGTAAATTGAAAAGCATCAATTTTATTTCAATGACTTCTAAAAATATTGAAAAAGGAGAGCCTCAATATAAAATTCTACCTATAGAAATGGAGATAGAATCTACTTATGAAGAATTAGGCACATTCCTATGTTCGCTGGAGGAACTGAAAAAGAGTTTGGTTACGGTAAGAAGTTTTAATATAACATCCAATGAGAAAGACCCAACAAGGCTGGAAACTAAATTAGTAGTAAATATGTATCTTTTGGATTAAATGAGGAATAAAAAAATAATCGTATTGGTTATATTGAGCGTAGCAGCTGTTTTCAGCTTGCTTTATGGCATAATTACTCCTTCAAAGAGGGGAGTAAGGTTTTCAGCAAAGCCTGCGGATATTCAGCAGAAAAAGATAGCTACAACAGCAAAAGAAATTACCCCGCTCTCAAGACGCACAAAAAGAAGCAATTATCCTTCTTGGGGCAGAAGCCCATTTATACTCCAGGAAACTACCGATAATGAACTTGCTTTGAATGGCATACTTTGGGATGCAAAAAACCCTCAGGCTGTAATAAATGGCGAAATTGTAGGGGTAGGTGATAAGATTAATAAGTATAGCGTGGTTGATATAGATAAAAATAAAGTTATATTGAATGATGGCACCGAAGATTGTGAGCTCAAATTAGTCTATTAAAGACTGTAAAAAAGGTAACTTACCACAAGAAAAGGGGTCAACTTCTTTTTTTCCAGCAACCGTCTTTATTCAGCTTAAACCAACTTAAAATAGCTTACCAAATATAGCATTTCTGGTATAATTTCTACCTATGCGAATTTAAATTAAGACATTTGGCTGGCCGTATGCCCTAAGTACGTAAGGATGATTCTGGGGTTGTTGAGGAAGATAACTGGTTTGGAGTGAAGGAGTTAGGCCAAAATAAGACTCAATTTTCATAATTTCAATAATTAAGCTTATGGTTGACATCTACTTGACAGATGTCAACTTTGGGAAACTAAAATTGACATTTTAGATATTCAAATGTGCAGCGTTTAAGCCGCTTTGGAGCCGTAATTTACTTGACAAAATAATAAGTTATGGTAATTTATTACCATAACCATGGTGAAAAGATGATATCTCTACGTTCGAAAATAACAATAAAATTGCTGGATTATTATTTTCTTAATCCCGATGCTCAAGTCTACATTAATGAACTGGCCAGGATTTTAAACCTCGATCCTAAAAATACGGAAACTAAGCTTAAAGAGTTAGAAAAAGGGGGTATCTTTAAGAGCGAATTTCGCGGAAAGCAAAGATATTTTTTTCTTGCAAAAGATAATCCGGTTTTGGAGCATTACCGCCAGATTTTCCTGAAGACCTATGGTATAGAAAAAAGGCTTAAGGATACGGCACACAATATCAAAGGTCTTAAGGAAGCATATCTATTCGGTTCATACGCGAGCGATAAGATGGATTCTTCAAGCGACATCGATCTTTTGGCTATTGGCACGCATTCTGTTTTAGAGTTGCAGAGAGTAATAGCTAAATTTCAGAAAGATACAGGCCGGGAATTTAATGTAACAAATCTGAGCGAGAAAGAATTCGAGAAGAAGAAAAA
>CAZHVO010000110.1:0-2329 GCA_964536195.1 uncultured Planctomycetia bacterium | reverse complement strand
GAGCGAAGTCGAACCAAGCAAAAGGAGTACGTCGAAGTATGAAAACAAATTATAAGGATACTCTGAATTTACCGCGTACGGATTTTTCGATGAAGGCCAATCTGTCAGTCTTAGAGCCTAAGCTTATTTCTGCCTGGCAGAAGTCAAATATTTACCAGAAATTAAGAGAGGCTCGTAGGGGGAAGGAGAAGTTCATACTCCATGATGGTCCGCCATATGCTAATGGTTTAATCCATATTGGACATGCCTTAAATAAACTTTTAAAAGACATAGTTATTAAGTATAAGGTCCTTAGTGGTTACGATTGCCCTTTTATTATTGGCTGGGACTGCCATGGTTTACCAGTAGAGCATCAACTGTTTAAGGAGTTAGGTACTAGCAAGCATGATGTAGAAATCAGTGACTTTAGGCGAAAGGCTAAAGATTACGCTTTAGAGTTCGTTAAGCTGCAAGGTCAAGATTTTACCGGTCTTGGTGTATTCAGCGATCAAGCTAATCCCTACCTTACCTTAGATCCAAAGTATGAACAAGCTGTGATTGGGCTCCTTGGAGAGTTAGTCTCGCAGGGGTATATTTATCGTGGTCGTAAACCAGTTAATTGGTGTCAAGTTTGTGAAACGGCTTTAGCTGAAGCTGAGGTAGAATATCTCGATAAGCAGTCAGATTCAATTTATTTCCTTTTTCCACTTAGTGACGGCAAGAAAGTCTTAACAGAGGAAGCTGGTAAGGATACTTACTTTTTGGTCTGGACGACTACCCCTTGGACTTTAATCTCTAATGTCGCCGTAGCCCTACATCCGAAATTAGAATATTGTCTAGTTCAACTTAAAGATAAAAAGGTTGTTTTGGCTAAAGATTTAATCCCACAACTTGAGGAGAAATTCCAGACCCAACTTAAAGTAATAAAGTCACTTATCGGAGAGGATCTTGAAGGACTAGTACTTAAACATCCCTTTATCAATCGAGAATCCCAGCTTGTTTTAGCTGATTTTGTATCCTGCCAAGAAGGTAGCGGTTGCGTGCATGTTGCTCCCGGCCATGGAACAGAGGATTTTTCTCTAACCAAAAAATATAATTTAGATATTCTTATGCCAGTGGATGACAAAGGAATATTCCAGGGACCGGAAGAATTTAAAGGTAAAAATATAAACGATGCCAATAAATCAGTAATAAAAGCCTTGGGTGATAGAGGGGGCTTGGTTGTTCATGAGAAGATAAACCATTCTTATCCGCATTGTTGGCGATGTAAACAACCGATAATCTTTCGAGCCACCTTTCAGTGGTTTTTAAATGTTGATCATAAGAATCTGCGCCAAAAAGCACTTAAAGAGGTAGATAACGTACGCTGGGTTCCGTCATCTGGCAAAGAGCGTATGAAGAGTATGCTATTAACTCGTCCTGATTGGTGCCTTTCCCGTCAAAGGCTTTGGGGTGTGCCTATACCAGCGATAAGATGCCAGAAGTGTGGAGAGGTAAGTTTAACTAAAGAAATTATTGACAAGACTGCTGAGGTTTTTGGCAGGAGTGGTTCTGATTCGTGGTTTACCTTAGGGTTAGACGAATTTCTTCCTAGAAACTTTAAGTGTTCCTGTGGTTGCGGTGACTTTACAAAGGAATTTGATATTCTTGATGTTTGGTTTGAATCCGGAGCAAGCTTTTTAGCAGTAGTAAAAAATAATCGTGAGCTGACCTTTCCGGCAGACCTATATCTAGAGGGTAGTGATCAACACCGGGGATGGTTTCAAGCTTCGTTAATTCCTTCGGTAGCTAAAGAAAAACAAGCTCCATTTAAAACAATTCTAACTCATGGTTTTGTAGTTGATGGTGAAGGGAGGAAAATGTCAAAGTCTTTAGGTAATGTGATTGGTCCTCAAGAGATTTCAAAGCAGTATGGTGCTGAAATCTTACGGCTTTGGACTGCTTACACAGATTATAGTGAAGATGTTAAAATATCAGAAGGGATTATCAAGCAGCTGGTCGATATGTATAGAAAAATGCGTAACACCATAAGGTTTATTCTCGGTAATATATCTGATTTTAACCCTGAGGAGGCTCAAGTACCCTATGAGGGTTTGCAAGAGGTAGATAAATTCATGCTGGCCAAGCTAATGAGTCTTCACCAAGAAGTTATCGTCTGCTATGACGACTTTAGTTTTTATAAAGTTTGTCAAAAGATATTTAATTTCTGCAATTTAGACTTAAGTTCTTTTTATCTTGACATTCTAAAGGACAGACTATATACTTCTTCTCGATATTCCCAGGCGCGCAAAAGCGCCCAATTCGTTCTTTATCAGATTTTAGATGTTTTGCTTAAGCTAATTGCGCCAAT
>CAZHVO010000109.1:0-2356 GCA_964536195.1 uncultured Planctomycetia bacterium | reverse complement strand
GTTTGATAACGTAGAGAGTAGAGATGCGATGCTATCTGAATTTAAGCCAATATTGGCAGGGCTGAGTGAGCTAAAGGAAAAATTGACGAAATGTTAAGTAAGGTAGAGGGTAAGAGATTGCACGCAACCCGAGGCGCTGCGTTTATCCCCATTCTTTTAGCTTGCTGTTTGCCAATATTGTGCCTATTAGCCAGGAATAATCAGCAGGAAATATTTACCGCCGGCCTGCTCTCCCCACCGGTCATAATCACATTCTCATACTTTTTGACAGCTCTAAAGATTTTAGTTGTTATCATCTTAGCAGCTGTAGTGCTGGCAGAAGTGCTCACTGCGCTAAAAATTATTTCCCTTTTATGGGAAGGGGAAGACGGCATAACTACTATTTCTCATGAACATGTATTGGCTAAAGAGCGGTTGCGTCAAGAAATGCGTGTGCAGCGTAAACTGACAGTACCGTTCATTCGTTTGCAAAGTAGCCGGAAAATCTGGCGAAACCTGCAGACGCTTGAATGTTTTCGGCAGGCTAGAACGGTAGGGTTTTTCAGTGGGTTGCCTTTAGAGGTGGATACCAGCTTTATGATTGATGAATGCATTAGGATAGGTAAAGCGGTAGCCCTGCCTAAATGTGACAGAGTCACGAAAACATTAACATATTACAAGATTGAAGGAAGAGAGGGATTGATTGAGAGCGCGGACTATCCCGGGCTGTTAGAGCCTGATCCCAATATTTGTAAGCTTGTACAGCCACGGCAGTTAGATTTGCTGATTATTTCAGGACTGGCCTTTGATAAATATGGCAATCACTTGGGTTACGGCATGGGGTATTACGACCGCTATTTAGCACTGTTGAGTCCAGATACCACTACTGTCGGTCTAACCTTTAATTTCCAAATCTTGTCGAAAAGGCTTCCTTGTGAGCCCGATGATATAAAGGTTAATTTTGTGGTCAGCGAAAGCTCAGCGAATATCAAGGATTCTTCAGAGTTCCTTAAGCCTATTTTAGCGGTTGATCCTTATTCTGTTCAAGGTATCCGGACCGAAAAGATAGAGGTCCTTCCTCTTTTATCTCACCCTAAAGATGCCCCTTTTATTCTGGGGCGGTGTCGTACCTATAAACTTGGCGAAAGAGAGGTCACCGATATTTTCAGCGGTACAACTGCTGTATTAACCTGTGAAGATGAGAATGATGTTATCGGTACAAGGAGTACGTATTTATGTAGTGCTTTATTTGTGAGGTTCACTCAGAATGGAAAAAGATTTATTCCAGCCTCTCACATGACTCCTTCCGCTACTATAGCTGACTTTGCAAAATTGCTCAAGGAGATTGATTCAAGAGGAGCTAAGGATATAAAGGTATTTATTCTTGCTTCTGAAGAACAAGAAGAGGGTATAAAGCTTATTTTAAATAAAATCATTGAGAATATGGCGGAAGTAAAAGGGATTAAGTTCTTAAGAAAGTCCAGCGGCGCCTACGGGACAGCATATTGCGACCAGAATGCTATCTACGCTTGCCAAAAGTATCGGGGAGAGGAGTATTTTGAACCGATAATAACTTGGGACGAGATAAAATTTAATACTCGCGTCTATTTAAGCCGTCTGTTTAGGATTCGCCTAAATCAGGCTCTTGCCGCTTCTAAGAGATGGTTGAGGCTAAGCCTCAACCGGTTTAGGCGAATCCTAAACCGGACAAGAATTTTACTCTGGCCGATAGTAATTTTATCCGCTGCCGGACTTTTGGCATGGTTTGCTTTTGCACCGGAACAAGCAGCCCAGACAATAGCTCAGCTTTTCAGCCCAGGAGGCAGCACGGCAGGGATTAAGCCCTTGCTTGCATCAGGGGGGTTTGGTGGCATGGCTGCGGCGGTTATATTTGGAGGAACAGTAGACGATAACAGAGGGGCAGAATTATCCCCAGAAAGTACAGGATTAAAGAACATCGAAGATATTATCTCACTATATTCTTCACGCCTAGAATTTGAATGTCGTTTTCAGCAAATTATGCAGGTGATTGAAAAAATAGAGGAAGCTACTTTGATCCCGAACTTTAAGATGCCTGATGCAAGCAGACGAGCAATTCTGAAGACCTATCTTATCAATAAAGACAGACGAGTTGCCTTAGATACGGTTGTTCAAAGGCCTCTCTATGATAACCCACCTAACTATCAAAAAGCAGAAGAATGGGTCAATGCCTATCCACCTTGCTTCCAAGATTTTGCCAGATTCGTTAAAAACCACATAACTTATATAGACCAGGAAGCCTTTGAAAATGCATTACAGCAATCAGTTGATGAATTTAAGCAAGCGATCGCAGGGGCGCCATATATGTTAGTCAATTATGAAGAGCAACACAGCTCAT
>CAZHVO010000108.1:0-2364 GCA_964536195.1 uncultured Planctomycetia bacterium | reverse complement strand
TTAAAAAAGAAAAATATATTTTAAAAAGAGGATATGTTACCACTTGCGATCTAGATAATCCTCATTACCGCCTGACAGCAAAGAGGATTACTATCTATCCCGAAGATAAAATTGTAGCCAAGCATATGGTTTTTAAAGTAGGTAAGGTACCGATTTTCTATCTGCCTTATATGGCCCAATCTCTTAAAGATAATAAATTTGCGACCAATGTAGTTCCTGGTAGGAGTGATGAATTGGGAATATTTGCTTTAACCCGCTGGCGTTACACAATTAACAGTGAGCATAGAGGTAATATTTTTACTGATTGGTATACCAGAAGAGGTATAGGTTTAGGCATAACTCACAAGGTGGAGAATACTAATTTTGGCCGTGGGTTATTTAAGTATTACAGTATTCAGGATGCTCTTTACGAGTTAGAAGGCCAGTATGCTCTCTCTGGTACTTATCCTTCAAGAGCTAGCCTACCTTCTAAGTTCTTGAATGATGACCGTTATAAAGTTCAGTTGGCTTGGCAGGGTGAACCTATTGATGATTTGTCGATAACAGGTGAGTTTAATAAGTTCTCTGATCAATACTTTATGGATGATTTTTTTGAGGCAGAGTATGAAGAAGAACCGAATCCGCCAAGTTATCTTCTTCTTAATTATTCTCTCTCCGGTTCTTCATTGTCTTTACGTACCGAAAAAAGAGTAAACCGTTTTCGTAGCGGAACGGAATATCTCCCTCAACTGGAGTGGGATATCTTTAAAAAAAATATAGGTTTGAGTAAATTTTACTTTGAATCAAATGATAAGTTAGGCAATCTAAATATTGCTACCGCTAACTCCGGTGCGAGCAATCGCGCTGTTCGGTTTCATTCCAGGAATGTTTTAAGCTATAGTGATAAGATAAGTTGGCTGCGCATAAATCCTTCTATCGGCGCCACTTCTAATTATTATTCACAAAATGCTCTCGGAGATGAGAATGTATTGAGAATAGGTCCGGAAGTAGATACGATTATAAGCACGAAATTATATAAATACTTTCCCGAGCAAAATTGGAATTTATTCGGAGAGAAGATTGATGAGATGCGGCATGTATTAACTCCTGAGGCAACTTATACCTATAATCTTGCGCCAATAACTTCTAAAAGTGATACTGTTTTTTTATTTGACGGAGATGATAGCATATCAAGAGGAGAAACGGTTAAATTTGCCTTAACGAATAAATTGCAGGCTAGAAATAAGGAAAGAACCTGGGATTTTATATATTTTAGTCCGGCAGTTAATTATTCAATTAATCCTGAAGGCGGCGCGAGCCGTTTTACTACCATAACCTCAGATTTTGAAATTTATCCTAAAGAAGGTATTTCGCTGACCTCTGAGGCTACTTTCGATGTTGATATCAGAAGAGTCAGTACATTTAATGCTGATTTGACCTTTAGAGGAAAAATGAAAGTTTTTGAATACGGCGAGGAAGTAGAAAAAGATAAATACTCTTTTACTTACGGCCATAGGTATTCACGTCAAAGCAGTACCCAAGGCTCGCTTGACTTTTCTTATCAGCTTACTCCTAAGTTGCAACTCAGCAATTATCTTCGTTATGAATACAATACCGGTAATCTTGAGGAGCAGCAGCATAAGGTACGAGTAGATTTACACTGTTGGTGGATGGATATCGGCATAGGCCGTAGGCGGCGCAATGAGGGAAGCAGCGATACGGCAGTCTGGTTTGCATTTACCTTAAAAGCTTTTCCCGATATTGGCTTTGAAGTCGACCAGACTCGCGAGGGCGGAAAGAAAATCTATTAAAGAAGAGACAGGAGGATGAGGATGAAGGATAAGGGAAAAAGGATGAGGAAACAGGGGGAAAAGAAAAAGGAGAGGACGCATACCGGAAGATACAAGATTTGTATTGTAGGTGCCGGCCATGTAGGGCTTGTTGCAGCAGCTTGCTTTGCTGAATTAGGGCATAAAGTAATTTGTGTAGACAATGATAAGAAACGAGTAGAACTTTTAAGAAAAAAAACCTTACCCTTTTATGAACCTGATCTAGAGCCTTTAGTGAAGAAAGTCCTTAAAGCTAAGAATTTAGTTTTTTCATCTTCCTTGCCTGAAGCGATTAAAAAATCCCAAGTTATTTTTATCGCTGTCGGTACACCTCCTAAAGCAGATGGTTCTGCTGACCTTGCTTCAGTAGGAAATGTTGCCCATATAATTGCTAAGAATCTTAATTCTTATAAGTTAATAGTAGGGAAATCAACTGTTCCAGTCTGGACAGGCCGGAAGATAAAAGAAACTATTCATCGCTATAAAAAGAACGGTAATGACTTTGATGTAGCCTCAAACCCTGAGTTTTTAAGGGAAGGAAAGGCAATTTATGATT
>CAZHVO010000107.1:0-2407 GCA_964536195.1 uncultured Planctomycetia bacterium | reverse complement strand
AATTTCGGCTCCAGATTTGTATTTTCCACCTGATTCAGTAAAAATGTACAAATTACATTTCTTTGTATATCTTCCACATCAAGGAATCCGCTATCTAACTGTTTAAGTACACCCAAATACCGGGCTGTATCTTTAGTCTCAAATAACTCTTTCAGTTGAGCCAACGTTACCTTATCATCGTCACCACTTAAATCAGTGAGTATCTCTAGTTTCCTGATAGGCTCTTTTTTTTTACCCTCTTTTCCCGCGTCATGCTCCACTGCCATTAAAAGGGGTAAGTCGAGACGCCGAGAAGTCATGTTGATGTTGCTATGAACATAAACACCTGCCATGTAGCCTAATAAAAATGACATAGTTGATATAAGCAAATTCTTAAAGGTAAATGTGCCGTGTAGAAAAACTATCATGGCTACGGTCAAAACCAAAGAGCCCAATCCCATGGCTAAAAAGATACTGAAAATACAAAAACGTTCTGCTAAGGTTGATGGCCGGGGTCGACTCCTTGCCCCTTCAAACACCTCGCGATGATAGAAGAAAGCAAGTATGGCTGAGGCAATTACAATCCAGGCTCCAGCTAAGATAAAAGCTATGGTGACTCCAGCTACACAAGAACCGAGAAATAGAGCCAAGAAGGCCGGTAAGACAATAATGGCCTGCTCAGCCAGAGGTGCGTAAATAAAGGCTATCTCTTCCTGATTATTCGGATATAGTCGTTGCCAGAAGCCGGCTACAAGCTGCGGTCCTAACGGAGAATCAACATCCTGGTCATCATCTTCTGTAATCTCAAGCTTTACTTCCTCTTCGTCACCCTCTGCTGATTTTAACCACTCCAGTACTTTTCGGTATCTACAATCAGAAGTAATATCTTCCAAATAGGCTTTATTTTTTGCTTTTCTAGCATTCTCGATAATGCTTATATTTAAGTCACTGAACCCTTCCGGCCTACTTTCATCTCTAGATTCATCATTTAGCAAGGGTTCATAAACCTCGCTCAAAACATTCTCATCCTTACAACGTCCGGTGCCCTGTAAAATTTCATGCATCCAAACCTGGGAGATGATTGCAAAATTATAATCTTTATAATAATCATTATCCATCACCACCACAAAACACTTTTCTCCTTTACCCACGGCAGCAAAGCTGATTGCCACTAAAGGAGTTTTTGCTTTTGATTTCGGGCTACGTGGCAGGCCGCGCCCCTTTGTCTCTATACAATAAATTCTTAAACTTAAGCCAGCTTCTGTAATTTTATCTTTTTCAAGAATATCAGCCACCCACTTAATTCTCTCAAGTATTTTTTTATCACTAACACTAAGATCATTTTTTCTTGAAAGCTCCTCAACCCTTCCTCTAATATGATCAATTACAAATCCTCGATTAATATCCTCCTTACCAATCCTTCTCACCCTATCCTTAAATTCTGGATCTGAAAGCATTCCCAGAGCAACTTTTTTTGAAGTCTCGATATCCTCTTTGCTAGCCTCTACATCCAAAGGAGCGCTCTTAGCGCTTCCGCTAAGTTGGACTCTATCTTCTAAATGACTACCAATATGATTTTGCTGACGGAAAGGTGACTGAAGAAAGGTATAAAAACAAGGGCAGGCGAGGGTACCCCACCAGCCACGGAAGAGGTAGAACCCTCTTGAACCTGCCCTTATTATCTTATTATACCTCTTTAGATTGCCAAGAAAGAAAATTTTCTTAATTATTTTTAAAAGTATTGTGTTTACACCACGATGTCCTTGTCCGGCTATTTGAGAATTGCCCGGTTTAGGCGAATCCTCAACCAATGAATGTTTTCGGCCTGTTCTTTTTTTTCTCGATAACTGAACAAAGACTGTTGTTACCTCAGGCGTGTTTTTGACTAGGTCAGCTTCTTCTATAGCTCTTTTTAAAATTGTCCTAAACTTTTTAGGGCTGTAAAATTCGACCCATTTTCTCCTACAGTCAAATAAAACTGCTGTCTCGCCTCTTTTATTATCAGTAATAGAAATAGTTTCGGCTTCCCATCCAACCTGCGATAAAATATGACCCATCTTAGTCTTAGCCCAACTCTTACCTTGGGCAAGCTGGTTCAAAGTATCCGGCTCAATTAAACAAGGCATACGTAGTTGAGCGTCTAAAGGTATACATCCTGTTACTAATAATAAAACCTGCTTAAAAATTCCCCGGTTAGAAAACTCTTGTTCATGTTCAGAATAAAACCCCATCCAGCCTAAATCTACAACTAACTTTTCCTCAGCGTCAAAAGGCTTTGAGAAAGAAAAATACAACGGTACTTCGCCTATTCTTTCTCCGTCTTTCTCAAAAACACCTATAGTCAGAGACAAATCACCTAGAGACCCCTGCGGAACAGAAAGCCTAAACTCTTGACCCTGCTTATCAGAGAGCGCTTCCCCATCCAAGC
>CAZHVO010000106.1:0-2410 GCA_964536195.1 uncultured Planctomycetia bacterium | reverse complement strand
AGTTAACTTAGTTAAATCCCGGCCAAAAGAATCTAGCGCCGGAGTCTTTGAGGCAGTTTGATTATTACTGCTACCCCCGGCAGGTTGAGGATGAGCGCTTCCACCTAAAAGGACAGATATCTCTTTTCTTACTCCCTTTAGATCTACCCCTACTGAGAAGAGAACTTGAGAAGCAACCCCCTCTTCTTCACGTAATAGACCTAAGAGTATATGCTCGGTTCCGATATAATTATGGCTTAAGCCCCGGGCTTCTTCTGCAGCAAGCTCTAAAGCCTTTTTTGACCGGGGAGTAAAAGGAATGTCGCCTAAAACTGAGCCTACGCTTCCGGCAGAAACCAGCTTTTCAAGCTCAATCCTTAGGCGCTCTAAGTCTACTCCTAAATTTTGCAAAACCGCACAAGCTACTCCTTCTCCTTCACGGATTAAACCTAAGAGTATATGTTCGGTTCCGATATAATCATGGTTAAATCTACGGGCTTCTTCTTTTGCTAAAACTAAAACTTTTCTTGCTCTTTCGGTAAAACGGTTAAACATTTCATCCTCCTAACATTATTTTTAATGCTTTACAGCAAGGAACTTCGGAGAAAATCTTTGGCTTCGCCAAAGCGAAGTTACTTGCTCTTTCGGTAAATCGATTAAACATCTTTTCCTCCTAACTTCTTCCTTAAAATTTCTGCTCTTATGTAGTCTCTTTCTCTCTCTCTTAGTGACTTTGACTCTATTTTTTGCAAATGTGCTGGTTGAATTATAATAAAAAGGCTATTTATTACCTCTCGACCCTTAGCCTTTGAGGATAAATCTGTATTTTTAATTATACCTAAATCTAACCCTAAACACAAGACAGAAAGGTGGCTTAAAGCCTCCCGGCTACTGATTAACCGGCTATTTCGCAAAATCCCTAAAGCCCTCCAGACACTATCCTCAAGACTTAGCTTGTGTTTATTAAGGAGGGTATTGCGGGCATCAGTCTCTTGAGCTTTGACTTGATTTACTACCCCAATCAAATTATCAATAAGCTCTGTCTCAGAAAGTCCCAGACTAACCTGATTAGAAATCTGGAAAAAGTTCCCCAGAGCCTGGGTTCCCTCACCAAATAAACCCCGGGTAGTAAATGATATCCGGGTTAACAATTCTAATATCTTGTTTATCCGTTTAGTAAGAGTAAGCGCCGGCAAATGCAACATGCACGATGCCCTTAGAGCTGTACCAACGTTAGTAGGGCAGGCAGTTAAATAACCTAAATCAGATAAAAAAGAAAAGGAAATCTTCTTCTCTAAATCTTTGTCAATCTCCTCTAATATCTGCCAACACTTCTTTAAGTCAAAGCCTGAAAGTATAACTTGGGAGCGAAGATGATCCTCTTCGTTAATCATAATTGAAATATTCTCATCACCTGAGACTATTAAACCCTTTTCCTTGCCGGCAACAGCATGCTCCTGACTTATTAAGTGCCGCTCAAGTAAAAACTGACTATCCAAAGCACTCAGCTCTGCCATATTCGCAAAAGTACTGTTTTTTAGCCTATTTACTTGAGGATAAGTTTCTCTTACCTTATCAAGGACTTCCTTTTTCTGAACGCTAGTGGCCCGAGAAGGAAAAGGTAAATTGGCAATATTACGGGCTAGACGAATTCTGGAAGAGAAAACTATCTCGGCCTCCGGCCCCTTACCATTTAACCAACCATCCTTGTTGTTTAGAAAATATTCAAACATTCTTCTTAGAGTTTAATTTTTTCTCTTTCTTCTCTAATTCTTTTATTCGATCTCTTAACTTAGCAGCCTCCTCATACTCCTCAAGCTGGATGGTTCTGCGCAGACGCTGATGCAACTCAGCAACCTTTAGTTGACTGGTAACCTTCTTGTCTAAACTAGTAGGAGTCTTGCCGGTATGGGTAGTTGCACTATGGATCTTCTTTAGCAAAGGTAGAAGCAGCCCCCGGAAAGTCTCATAGCACTTTCCGCAACCTAATCTCCCCTTTTTCTTAAAATCCCCATAGCTAAAACCACAAGTTGGACACTTCAGTACGCGACGCTCTTGAGGCAGACCGCCTACCATATCAGCAAGGCCACCGAGAAAACCAGATATGTTAAGATGCTTATTCAGCTCATCGGCTTTAACCTGAGCACAAATTTGACAAATATGCATCTCAACAACCTTGTTGTTGATAATCTCAGTAAGATGAACTGTGGCATTATTTTTATGGCAAACGTCACAAACCATATTTCTATCTCCAGTTAGAGAGTATACTTAACTCCGCTAGTCTTAGTAATCTTCTTGAATTCCTTCATTATTGCCTTAGTAGTCTTGCCAGGCTTAGCATCACCTATTACCCGGCCATCAACCTTTACTACCGGAACAATTTCAGCTGCCGTTCCGGTTAAGAAACACTCATCGCTGATAAAGAGCTCAT
>CAZHVO010000105.1:0-2443 GCA_964536195.1 uncultured Planctomycetia bacterium | reverse complement strand
TATATTCTTTTAGGTTTATTTTTTAATGCTTCTCGTCAAGAGGGTAAGGGCCAGAGGCCACTGGAAAAAAGGTAAAAAGTTAATATGAAAATACTCTTTGTATGCGAAAGGAGTGCCGGGCATATTTTTCCGGCCTTAAGTTTAGGGGCGAAAATGAATAAGGAAGATACTGTTTATTTTTTCGCTACCTCAACTTTTCTCAAAAGCTATATTGAGAAGGAAGGTTTTACCTGTATAGGTAAGAGTTTTTCCTCCAGATGCCTGATTACTGAAAGCATTTGGCGTTTGTTCGAGGCCTTATACCTTATCTTAAAGATAAGACCAAAAAAGGTTATTGGTTTTGGTGGCAGGGATTCGTTCTTCTTGGTTTTATTTAGCTCTTTATTAGGAATAGAGACGGCTATTTATGAGCCCAATGTAAGGTTTGGTCGGGCTAACCAGCTTCTAGTACCCTTTGTTGGTAAGGTATTGCGTGGGTTTGAAGGTGAGGATAATAAGAAGAGTAGGACTATCGGGATTCCTTTGAGAAAAAACATAAAAAGAATTGATAAAACCAAGGCTAGGAAAATCTTAAATTTTAATGACGATCCGGTTGTATTTTGCTTAGGCGGTAGTCAAGGATCAGCCTTCATTAACAATATATTTGTAGATTTTACCCGAGAATTTAATGATAAGCTCCAGATAATCCATCTTACTGGTAAAGATAATTATTTGGAGATTTTGCCCCTTTATAATACAATGAAAGTTAAGAGTTTTGTTAAGGATTTTTACTACGAGGTAGAAACCCTTTACAGCGCTGCTGACTTAGTGGTTTCTCGGGCTGGAGCTAATACTTTGGGTGAGATTTCATTTTATCAGTTGCCAGCAATCCTCTTACCCCATCCCGAAGCTAGCGGACATCAGAGAAAGAACGCCTTATATCTAGAAAAAAGAGGTGCAGCTATAGTGTATTCGCAGGATAATTTTTCTCCTAAAAACTTTAATTCCTCACTTAGTAAGCTCATTGGGGATGAAAGTTTGCGTCAGAATATAAGGAATAATCTAAGTAAGATAAGGCTAGGAATTAGCTATGAGGATTTTAGCAGTAACACTTATTTTTAGTATTTTCATTAGCGGTGTCGGTTTTGGACCGGGGGGATGCCCTTTTGCTTATGCAAAGGAAAAGGATTTTCGGCAACTGCGCAGTGAGCACTTTATAATTAACTATAAAGAAGAGGTTGATGATTCATATGTTAGGAAGATAAAAAGAATAGCTGAGCAGTATTACCGGGTTATAACTCAACAATTTAACTTTTATCGGGATGAGTCCTGGGTCTGGAAGAACCGGGCCAAAGTTTTCATAGCTAATGATAGAGATGATTACTTAGAAAGTTTTGAATGCTCTCCCTGGTCGACTGCCTGTGTTGATTACTATGGCAAAATAATTTATACCTATCCTGACCAGGAAAAATTTACTCCGGTTTTTGTTCATGAGTTGACCCATATAATCTTTCGTGAATATATAGGAGAAGGAAAACTCCCTCTCTGGCTCGATGAAGGAGTTGCTGTTTATATGGAAGATAAGTACGCTCATACCTATAGCGGCGGGACTGCTTTCCTAAAGCAGAAGATAAGAGAGGATAGTTATATAAAATTCTCTGAACTGGATAGCATAACGGTTCAAAGCTTAAACAGCAAGGGTCAGGAGTATGTTAATCTTTTCTACCTAGAGTCCTTTTCGATAATTAACTTTATTACTAAGAAATATGGGAAGTATAAATTCGCTAATTTTCTTCGCGGGCTTAGGAAAGGGCAGAGGGTAGAGGAGGCTTTGGCCAAGGTTTTTTACGATTTTAAAGATTTAAATAAGATGGAGGCAAAGTGGAAGGATTACTATCAAAAGTAAGAAATATCTACTTAGTAGGCATTGGTGGGATAGGGATGAGTGGTCTGGCTCTCCTTCTTAAAGAAAGAGGCTTTCAAGTTAAGGGGTCTGATGAAAAAGAATCAGCAAATATAAAGATCTTAAGGTCTCAAGGTATTGAGGTCTTTATTGGTCACAAAGAAGAGCAGGTTAGTAGTGATATTGATATTTTAGGGTATTCTTCAGCAATTGGAGAAGAAAATCCGGAAATAATCCAGGCAAAAAAAACAGGCCTAAATATCTTCAGAAGAGCCAAGCTTTTGGCTGCGCTCTCTGAAGGGAAGAAGACAATCGCAATTAGCGGAAGTCATGGAAAGACCACCACTACCTCTTTATTAGGATATCTTCTTACTGCCTTAGATTATAAACCAGCAGTATTTGTGGGAGGATTACCCCTTAATTATTCTCATGGAGCTTGGTGGGGTGATGATTATTTTGTTATTGAGGCTGATGAGAGCGATGGAAGTTTTCTTGAATTTAATCCTTGGGTTTCAATAATTACTAATATTGATTGTGAACATCTTGACTATTATGGGAGCA
>CAZHVO010000104.1:0-2594 GCA_964536195.1 uncultured Planctomycetia bacterium | reverse complement strand
AAGGCTTAAGCGCAAGAATCTTTATCAGCGGATAAATAAGAGAACCGATGATATGTTTGATCAAGGGGCTGTAGATGAGGTGAGGTACTTACTAGGCTTAAGCTTGAGCCTTACTGCTGGGAAAATGCTCGGTATAGGCGAGATAGAGAGATTTTTGAAGGGTGACTTAAGCCAAGAAGAATCTAAGGAGATTCTAAAGAAAAATACCCGTAACTTTGCTAAGCGGCAAGTTACCTGGTTTAAGAAGGATAAGCGTATCCAGTGGATAGACGTAGATGAATTGAATGCCGAGCAGGTCGCAGATACTATTTTAAGGAGAAGTCATGACTAAGAGTATGCATCAGACCGAGAAAAAAGAAAAAGCTTTATTGGTAGTGAGTAAGGCAAGTGATGAGGTATGGAGCAAGGAAGCTTTAAGCCAGGAGTTTAAGAGCTTGGTAGTTTCCGCCGGAGTAGAGGCTGTAGAAGTAATCAGTTTTAATTTAGTTAAAATAAATCCTGCCTTTTATATTGGTAAGGGTAAAGTGGAAGAGATTGCGAATAAAGTTAAAGAAATAGAGGCTAATGTGGTTATTTTTAACAGCGATCTTCATTTTGCCCAACAGCGTAATTTAGAAGACGTTTTAGGTGTTAAGACGATTGACCGCACTCAGCTTATATTGGATATATTTGCCAGGCATGCTCAAACTCAAGAAGGTATTTTGCAGGTTGAGCTTGCTCAATTAGAGTATCTCCTGCCACGGCTTAGAGGTAAGGGTATTGCTTTATCGCGTTTAGGCGGCGGTATTGGAACCAGTGGTCCGGGCGAAAAGAAATTAGAAATTGATAAAAGAAGAATAACTGACCATATGGGACATTTAAAAAAAGATTTAAAGATTATAATCAACTATCGAGCGACCCAGCGCAAAAAAAGAGAAAAGCAAGAGGTGAATACCTGTTCTTTAGTAGGCTATACCAATGCCGGCAAAACAACTCTTTTTAACGCTTTATCCGGAGACCACCAAATTACTTCGTCGACTCTTTTTACCACCCTTGATACGGTAACTCGTATACTCACCTTAATGGGAAGTTTAAAAATAGTTTTATCTGACACAGTGGGCTTTATTTATAAATTGCCTCTAAAATTAATCGACGCTTTTAAAGCCACACTGGAAGAGTTAAATTACGCTGACCTTATTTTACATGTTATTGATTCCGGTAATACTGAAATAGAAAAGATAAAAGATTCAGTAGAAGCGACTTTAAAAGATCTTAAGTTAGACCAAAAGCCTACTATTATAATTTTTAATAAGATTGATACAATACCCTACTATAGGATAGAGTATTTAAAAGAAAAATATCCGGGAAGTATTTTTGTTTCCGCCATAAAGAGCGAAGGCTTAGAAAGTTTAAAAGAAGAAATGCACAGCCGGGTTTTTAAGGATATGGTTGAAGCGGTTGTAGATGTGCCGTTTAACCGGATGGATATTTTACCTTATTTTCATGATAAGTGTGAGGTACTAAATGTCGAATATCAGGAGGAGAGTGTTATTTTTACGATAAGGGCAAAGAAAGATAAGTTGGCTTATTTAAGGAAGCAGGGGCTGGAAGTAAAAGAGGTGCAAAAATGAGAGTAGATGTGTCATTTAAGTATTTGAAAAAAAGTGATTTCATAAACAATGTTCTCGAGAATAACTTTAAGAAGATAAAACGGCGGATTCAAGTATTCCGTTGGAACGACCCTATCCATATATCGGTTCATATTGAGAAGAATCCCCACAAAGATCAGTTTTTCTGCCGATCACACCTTTACTTGCCCATCTCTAAGGTCCTGGTAGCTGATGAGAAGGCCCGAAGCTCATCCTTAGCGATAAATAAGGCTTTTTCAGCCCTTTCAAGACAGTTGGACAAGGAAAAGCATAAATTGAAAGATCAACGCAGAAGGGTAAAGAAAGAGCCAGAGTTCGAATAAAAATAGTTTCGCTTGACGAGAAGATATCAGTATGCTACTATATTTAGCACTCTGGGTCAACGAGTGCTAAAAAGAAGGTTTAACGATGACTAGGCTAGTAGATATCAAAGACAGGGAAAGAGAGATTTTAGGCTTGATCATTGATAGTTATATTGAAGAATCAAGGCCGATAAGCTCTGCCTATATTTGCAGAAAATACCACCTATCTTGTTCTTCAGCCACAATAAGGAATATCATGGTTTCCTTAGAGAGGCAGGGGTTTCTTTCGCATATATATACCTCCTCAGGGAGAGTTCCTACTCAAGATGGTTTTAGGCGTTATGTTGAGAACTTTGATGATCAGGATAACCTTCAAGAGCACTCAGTAAGTTTAGGTCTTTATGCTGTACCTGCGACGAGTATAGAAGAGGTCATTAACCACACCTTAGATGCCCTAGTACAACTTAGCGGTTACACTTCTTTAATGGCAGTTTCCGGTAGAGATGAGAAGATATCTTTTCGCGGAATGCGGTTTATGTTAGAGCAACCGGAGTTTGAGGATGTCAGCAGGCTTAAAGATATATTCTATGCTCTTGAGATGAAGATGGAGGCATTACAGAACTTACTTTTTAGCTGCATTGATGATAGAATCCGAATACTAATT
>CAZHVO010000103.1:0-2623 GCA_964536195.1 uncultured Planctomycetia bacterium | reverse complement strand
TTCGGCACTTCGATAATACTCAGTGCCAACCCTGAGCAAAGTCGAATCGGTCGGCTACGCGTTTTTTCAAAGAAAAAACGTAAACCTCATTATCTTATTCTTTGGCAATAGCAATTGCAATAGCTCCGGCCATAATCAAGAGTAAGCCGATGCACCCTTGAACCAAAATCAAAAGGCTTAACCGCCACTTAATTGCCAATACCAATCCAATAATAATAAGCACTATGCCTACAATTACTTTTAGGTTTGGTTTTGGACATGCACAAGTTTTCTTTTCATTTGTTTCTTCTGCCATCTAACACCTCCTTATATAAAACTATTTTTTATTCCAGGTATATCCTCCGCCATCAGAGATTTGAAACCAATAGCCGGAAGGAGCACGCTTATAATCACTCTCAAAAGATGCCTTTTGCACAGAAGAGATATCTGTTCCATTCTTCTCGGCTATAGCTTTATATAATATCTTTCTGTCTTTATTTTCTTCTGAAATTGTTTTCACAACCGCGGCCTTTTCTTCTCCAGAAACATCACCCTTGAGTTCTAGAAGTGCATCTTTATTTTCTCCGATATAGCCTTTTGAAAAATAAGCCTCTATACTTCCTACCCTATCTCTTCTACGGGATATCGCTTCAGATGCACCTGCAGGTAAATCAGCAGCATAAGCTTCCTCAAAACCAAAGAGAGAATTCAAATCTTTCCCAGAACTACCATAGATCTGATCATTGATATCTTCAACATCTTTTACTACATGTTGATATATATCTACTCTCATATTTATATCTACCTTGATCGGCTTCTTAGTCTCAACGCTTACCTTTGCGCAACTAATAAGAAAAAAAGCTAAGAAAATAACACTTATCTTCTTCATTCTCTACCTCCTGAAATATTATGCAAATTAACTAATACATTTCTTCGGCCCAGCTCATCTGAACCAAAATCCAAGTTCAGGGCTACTGTTCCCCCTTTCTTGGTCACTTTAATTCTTCCCTTATTGTATGCGTAATGCTTGAAATTGTCAACCAAGGCATCATAGGAAGTTTTATCGAGATATCGCTGCAAGAGGCCTAAAGAGGTTTCCTTCTCAATATTTATAGCTCCGCCACTAGTATTATAGAAATCTCCCTCTATCTTTGATATCTTACCCTTATCTAAACAAAGCTCTAATCTTCCGTTAAAATCTCCAACTAAAATAAAATCCTCTTCCTTACTGAAGAGGTTTATCGCATTTTTAAAAGAGGTATCGTTAAGGCTCATTTTCAAACAAATATTGTTGTAATCCCTGTAATTCAAAATTCCCGAGATGCGGGCCGAGTAACCTAAAAAATTGCTATCAATACGGTTAAAAAGGATTGTATCGGCATCTATAGCTAAAGGAATTGATATATCCTTGATCTCTTTATCTTTAAACTTTAAGCTTGATACATCGAGAATATAGAAACCACCTTTAGATTTCTCCAAATCTAAATTTGCATTAATGTCTTTGAATTGAAAGTTACAATCTGAAATTTTTAGATCGTCTATAGATCGATTAAAAAGATTAAAAGTTACCTTTACCTTTTTTAGCTTAAGCTCTAGAGCATCTTTAGATAAGCTAAAATCCTCTATGATAGCGCCATTAAGAAGAAGTTTAGCCTTTCCTATCGCACTATCTGCACCAAGTCGTTTAGCTAAATAATGAGAGATACCAGCTTTCAAGAGCCGGTCCTTAAAAATAAAAAACAAAAGAAGGAATGAAAAAAAAACTATTAAGATTTTCTTTAACATCATTACCCTCTACTTAGAACAAAACCAGACAAAATCTTTCTGGGAATTCTCATCACGGCAATCTATCTTCGCACACGCATAACCTTCTTCTTCCAACACCTTCTTCTCGTCTAAAGAATCGCCTTTTAGATACTTACGACCTGTATACTCCAATTCACAATTCCATCGAACTTTTGTCACCATAGGTTCAGGGTGAATCCTGTCTGCCTCATCGGAATCCCCAATATCAGTAGACATCTCCATCTCCAAAGGAACAGGCTTGCAACTATAACCTTCTGCCTCTAGCTCTAAGACCCCTCCAGGTAAACGCTCTTTGTCCCAAGCATCAGGGCTGGTTATGGTAACTTCAGTATAGGCCTCATCGTCAACAGTCTGGAAGTCTTTTAAAATCATTATTACATTATTTGTTAAATTCCTACAAAGATTTAAATCCCTGAGGGCGATTTCTTCTCGATCTTGCTCTTTCTGCGTTTGCACCTTTTGCTCCTTTGCCGATGTTTGTTTTTCACTTACTTGTTGTGCTGAACAACCAATACAAAAAACCGGAATAACTACTAGGCTGATTAAACCCAAAATTAGTTTCTTCATACCTTACCTCTTTACTCTGTCCAGTAGCCCTTATTATAACCACATGCTTTCAAGGTCTTAAACAGACTTAGGAAAGCACCAATCTTACGATTCTCTATCATAATCGCCTCTACCTCAGGATTTACACTTTTAAATCTCATTTTGTCCCACTTACTGTGACAGTTATAAGCGATAACTGCATCATCATAATTATCAGTTTTCGCATTCATACATACTACATCGTAATCAGCGCCCCACTCGGCAGAACTATTTTTAGGAACTATCTTACAAT
>CAZHVO010000102.1:0-2716 GCA_964536195.1 uncultured Planctomycetia bacterium | reverse complement strand
AATTATTTTCGCCTCGCTGGTGAGGTGTGAATAAGTTGTGAATTTTGTGAACTCAACTTTAATATGGCAGAACAAATTTGGCAAACCTGCAAAGAAAAACTTAAAACCATCTTAGGTGAAACCTCCTACGACACCTGGGTCGCACCCTTAAATTTGAAGAAGATAAGTCACTCCTCTCTGGTCCTAGAAGCACCAGATAGTTTTTTTAAAAACTGGGTTGAAAGCCGCTACCTTTCCCAAATAAAACAAACCTTAACCGAGGTCACCCAGAGAGACTTTGAAGTCATCTTTGAAGTAAACTCCAGCCTCTTAAAAAGAAAGGCTACTAAAATTTTTAAAACAATCCAAAAGAGTTTCCGCGAAGAGCCCCAAGACTCTTTACGCCTAAACCCTCGGTTTACCTTTGGTAATTTTATTGAGGGTGCTTCTAACCGGATGGCCCATGCTGCTTCTTTAGCTGTTGCCAACGCTCCGGGAAAATCTTACAACCCTCTTTTTATTTACGGAGGAGTGGGGCTAGGAAAAACTCACCTTATGCAGGCAACCGCCCAACAGATTCTCTCTCGCGGCGGCCAGCAAGTGAAAGTAAAGTATACTTCATCAGAAAAGTTCACAAACGAACTTATTTTTTCTATTCGTAATCGTTCCACTGAAAAGTTCCGCCAGAAATATAGAAATATTGATGCCCTCTTGATTGATGATATCCAATTCCTTGCTGGCAAAGAGGCTGCTCAAGAGGAATTTTTCCATACCTTTAATGTCCTGTACGACCATCATAAACAGATTATCGTCTCCTCAGATAAACCGCCAAAAGAGATTGCTAAACTTGAAGAAAGATTGGTTTCTCGGTTTAATTGGGGCCTGGTGGTAGATATCCAGCTTCCTGACTTTGAAACTAGGGTGGCAATCTTACAGAAGAAGTTGGAAAAGGACCCGATTAAAATAGACTCTGATGTTATTCATTTTATTGCTGAAAATATCACCACTAATATCCGGGAATTAGAAGGGGCCCTGGTTAGAATTATTGCTTACTCTCTTATAGAGAATAAACCGATTAGTTTGGAGTTAGCAAAAGAGATCTTAAAAGATATGGTAAAAGAGATCTATCGGCGGATAACTCCCGAGACTATTCTGTCCAAGGTTGGGGACCACTTTGGCATACCTAAAGAGGAACTAAAAAAGAAGAAAAGAAACAAAACTTTAGTTATGCCCCGCCAGATCGCGATGTATTTAATCCGAGAGTTAACCGATTTATCTTTACCTGAGATTGGACGCTTCTTTGGGGCTAAGCACCACACAACTATTCTTTATGCTTGTAAAAAGGTTCGAGGAGATTTGGAAAAGAATATTAAGCTAAGATTAGCAACTAACACCCTTACACAGGAAATCAAGAACTTATAAAGAGGTTTTGTGAATAAATTGTTTCTTTTTGCCCTTAGTTTTGGTAAAATAATCACCTCTTAACAGAATTCACAAAGAATACTACTATTACTACTATGAAGTTTATTATTAATAAAGATATATTAGTAGAGAACCTACAGAAAGTTTTAGGGCCAACAACAACCAAACAAAACTTTCCTATGTTAAGTAGTGTTCTTATAACCGCTGCAAAAAACAATTTAAAACTTACCACTACCGATTTGGATATAACTATAATATCCTTGCAGGAGCTTGAGAAAATAGAGGCAGGGCAAGTAGCTATACCAATGAAGAAATTTTTCTCTATCATCCGAGAGCTGCCGCCGGGGAAGATTACCATCGAAAAAGTTAAAAACAACCTCTTGATAAAGTGTGAAAAGATTGAGTTTAAAGTGAGCATATTAAATGCCGAGGAATTTCCCCAAATCCAAGAAAAAGGAGGGGTGTCTCTGATAAAAATAGACCCCCAGGAATTAGGGGAGATGATTAAGCTAACTTCTTTCTGTGTCGGACACGAAGATTCTAATTATGTTTTAGGAGGTATCCTCTTTGAGATAGACCAGAGCAAGATAAAACTAATCTCTACTGACGGCAAGAGGTTGTCGTTTGCCCAGAAGAAGTTACCCCCTAAGCAACCAGAGCTAACCTCAAAAGTATCTTTCATTCTCCCAATAAAAGCTGTAAATGAACTGCAAAAGTTAATAAAAGAAAGAGGAGAGGAGATGTACTTATCTGTGGAAAATAATAGGGTGGGGTTTGATTTCAAAGACACCAATTTTATTGCCCGGCCAATAGAAGGGGAATTCCCTAATTACTCACAATATATTCCTAAAGAAGGCAAAGATAAACTTGTGGTCAACCGAAAAAAACTACTCTTTGCCTTAAAAAGAGCCAGCTTGCTCTCAACAACTGATTATCAAGGAGTAAAACTAGAGCTAAAAAAGGAGCACCTAAATATTTACAAAAACACACCTCAGCTGGGGGAGGTAAGGGAAACAGTGGATGCTCGTTACAGCGGGGCCCATCTTGAGATAGGGTTTAACCCTAGTTATTTGGCAGATGCTTTGAAGAATCTGGACGACGAAGAGGTCTGTGTTGATTTTTTCGGGGCTGATAAGCCGGCCGTATTGAGAAAAGAGGGGTATATATACCTTCTCCTTCCAATGAAACCATAATTAACTATGGCGACACACATAAGAGATTTAGTTGATAAGTTCTTAGCTGAAAAGAAAGAAGAGTATAAAGAGCAAGAGAGGATTCAACAAATAATAGGTAGGATCCTGGGGGCTCAAGCTCA
>CAZHVO010000101.1:0-2811 GCA_964536195.1 uncultured Planctomycetia bacterium | reverse complement strand
TTAGTATTTAGTATATAGTATGTAGTATAATAGTTTCCCAAATTACCTATATACTATATACGATATACGAGAAAATCTTAAAGCAAATTATGGATGAGAAGAGAGGATTTATGAGATTTCGGGTTTCTTTCCCCTTGAAGTTTGTTCAAAAGGAGCTTCCTTTGGCGGTTAAGGGGGTAGTCAAAGACGTAAGCATGAATGGCTTAAGAGTTGTTTTAGATAGAGCCCTGCAATTTTTATCCGAAGATCTAAGTAGTTTTCATCTTACCTTAGCCAATGATAAGGTATTGGAGCTTTCCGGTCAAGTAGTATGGCAGAAAGATTATCCTGACAGAAGAGAGGTAGGAATACGGTTTGCAGGTATTCCTGACGACCATAAAGAAGATATTTACAATTATATTTTTAAATATCACCGTCAAGAGCTAGTCCAGAAATGGTGGCAAATGTAGCTCCCTCCTAAAATTCATGCGCTATCTTTTTTCTTGGTACACTACTTCTATTTATTCCTTTCTGGTTATTGTTGTTGCTTTGGTTCCGGTTAAGTTCCCGCCACAGTTATTATTTTCCTTTCAAGATAAGATAACCCACGTCTTAATTTACTTTTTACTAGCTTTTTTAGCTGTAAATACCTTCTGGCGCAGGAAAATAAATAATCCTAAAATTTGTAGCTTTTTCTATGCTTTTTTTCTAGGATTGTTTATGGAATTAGTGCAGCATTTTTTACCCTATCGTAGTTTTGAGTTTGGAGACATTTTGGCAAATCTCTTAGGAAGCTTCTTAGGAGTTTTGGTAATAATCGGGGAGCCGGTTACCGGTAAGAGATGAAGGAACCATTTCAAATTGTATTTGATGATGATTATCTAATTGTAGTTAATAAGATAGCTAAGGTTTTAATCCAGGCTTCTAAAGAGAGTGAAAAGCATACCCTAACTTCACTTCTTGGGAGAGAGAGGGGATATAAAGTTTTCCCTTGCCATCGCTTAGACCGGGAAACTACTGGTTTGGTAATTTATGCCAAAAGCTTAGAAATACAAGGAAAGATTACTGATCAATTTAGGCGCCGAGAGGTTGGAAAGAAGTATATTGCTTTTGTTAAGGGAAACCTTGAAAAAAGAAAGGGAGTTTGGGAGGGTAAGCTCATTGACCGGGAAGGTAAGAAGTTTGCCGAGAAGAGCAAGTATGCAAAGACTTTTTATAGAGTGCTAAAAGATTTTCCAGGGTGGAGTATTTTAGAGTTATCTCCGATAACCGGACGGACTAACCAGTTAAGAATACAATTGGCAAAGATTGACCATCCGATATTAGGGGAGGATAAGTATGCTTTTCGTCGTGACTTTAAGGTTAAGTTTAAGCGCCTAGGATTACATGCTTTTTATTTAAACTTTACCCATCCGATAAGTAGGCAAAAAGTTACCTTAGAGGTAGATTTAGCTACAGATATGAGAGAGTTTTCAAATTCTTTCCAAAAAGGTGGTATAATCTAGAGAAGGAGGAGAAGGAAAAGGATGGAGAAGAAAATATACTACCATGATACTGATGCTGGTGGTGTAGTTTACTATGCTAACTATCTTAAGTACCTTGAAGAAGCTAGAACAGAGCTACTCAGGGAAAAAGGTGTAGATATTGGTAAGCTAGCAGGCTCAGGGATTCTTTTTGTGGTCAGGAAGGTTGAGATTGACTATAAGGTTCCGGCTCGCTACGCGGATACCTTAACCATCACTGCTTCTATAGTTAAGATAAAGAGTGCAACTTTAGAGTTTACCCAGAGTATAAATAGAGGAAGCCAAACCCTGGTTGTAGCAAAGACTCAATTAGTCTGTATTAATAGTAATTTCATGCCACAAGCTATCCCTGAAGAGGTAAACCAATGTCTAAAAAAGGAGTAACTTATAATCTTTTTAACAAGAGTAAAAATTGTTTAATTGCTTCAAAGGCTCGGATAGCTGATAGTTTTCTTTTACGCCTTAAGGGACTTATGTTTAGAAAGAGCATTGACAAGGAAGAGGCCCTTATTTTTTATCAGACTCCTTCTATTCATACTTTTTTTATGCGTTTTCCTATAGAGGTGGTATTTTTGAACCAGAAAATGCAGGTAGTAGAGATACATGAAGAATTAAGACCAAGAAGAGTAGTTTTTTCTACCACTGCTTCTATAGTCGTAGAGCTCCCAGCTCGCAAGACCTCCAATCAGACTTTGGAAATCGGCGATATCTTAGAACTAGCCCCTTAGCCTATCATAACCCAGGTAAATAAACCCCGTCTTTCCTTACCGTAGTTGAAATATCTTTCCTAGAGAGGGACGGGGTAAAGGCCTAAATCTAAATTGTATTGACTGAAAGCCTATTTTAGTTTAATATAATCTTACATTTTAGCGGCTATTTTAGGTATATATTATATAGGAGAACTTATGTCTAAAGGAGTAAAGGTAGCAATATTAGGGGCTACTGGTTTTACCGGAGAAAAATTAGTAGAAATTCTACTTGGTCATTCTCAGGTAGAGATTGCTTATTTGGCTTCGCGAACACCTAAGGCAGTGGCCTATACAACATTGTTTCCTAATTTCATTGGCAAGACCGAAGCTATCTGTGAGCCTCTTGATATCAAGAAGGCTTTGGAAAAAAGTGATTTTTTCTTTCTCTCTTTGCCTCATACGGTTTCTATGGAGTTTGTTCCTAGTCTGATCGAGGCTGGCAAGAGGGTAGTGGATCTTTCTGCAGATTACCGGCTTAAAGATATTGCTCTATATCAGAAGTATTACAATACTTCTCATAAAGATCAGAAGAATTTAAAAGGGGCAGCCTATGGGTTAGC
>CAZHVO010000100.1:0-3160 GCA_964536195.1 uncultured Planctomycetia bacterium | reverse complement strand
ACTGCCAGGATAGTCTTATTTACAGATTTGCCTTCTCCTACCAAGTGTCTTAATCCTGCAAATATCGGCACCTCATGAGCTAAAAAATGCCCCACACCTTCACTGTCTACGATAGTAGCACCTCTAGCACCTACCTCTGCAAGAAGAGATATTAATTTTTCAAAATATTCTTCTTTATCAAGAATAGCTATTAAGAGTTCCATCCCCCCCCCTTTTTTTTTATTTTTTAACATCATTACTTTGCTTTTCCAATTTCTCCGGCTTTACGAATAGCAAATTTAGTTGCTATCGGGCCAATTATTTCAAAAATGATTGTAGTAGCCGCAATGGTATTTATTACCATAATTGACAAATCTTTACCTGCTGCTCCTAAATGAGCAAAATCTCTGGTGGCCATAATTGCTAAACCTATAGCTACACCAGCCTGAGATAATATTCCTAAACCTAAATATTTACGAATAACCGGATCTGCTTTTGAAACTGCAGCTCCAAAGTAGGCACCGCCTATTAAGCCACAGCTTCTGCATACTATGTATATTATACCTAATAATCCCATAGCTGGAAGAAGGCTTATTTGTAAATGAGCACCGGCAATGACAAAAAATATTGTATATATTGGGAAAGAAATAAAATTAATAATTTCAACTGATCTACGGTTAGCAAACAAAAAAAGATTAGCATATACCATGCCTAAACTCAAGTTAGCCAAAATAAGGGACAAATGAAGATAGTTTGCTAATCCTGCACATATCATAGCTGCTGCTAAAGAAATTGCCAATACTTCCTTTTTACCGCGTATTTTTCTTGTAAAATATCCTATAAGAAAACCAATGGCTGACCCCAAAAGAATTGCACCGGTAATTTCTATAATCGGGCCTTTTGTTATCTGGAAAAATGATTCTGTTGATCCAGTTATTGACATTTTGGCCAAAGCTGCAGCAAAAGCATAAATCACAATCGCAAGACCATCATCCAGGCCCACTACAGCATATAAAGCGTTGGTCAGAGGGCCTTTAGCTTTGTATTCCTGCAAAACTACTGCAGTTCCGGCCGGAGCACTGGCTGGTGCCATAGCTCCAAAGATTAAAGCTAAATACAACTTATGAGTTAAAAAATAAACTCCTGTAAATACTAATGCAAAAGCCATTAATGACTCAGAAAAAATAATGGTTATGATGCCTTTACCTATCTTACGCAAAGTACTCATACGCATCTCACTACCAATGATGAATGCTACTAAGCTTAATGCCAAATCATTAAACACTCCCATTTTCTCTAAAACATGTAAGCTAAATATATTAAGAAATGAAGGCCCCAAGATTAAACCGGCAATAAGATAGCCAACTACTGACGGAAATCTTAAGCAATTACTTATCTTCCCTCCAATAAAACCACAAATAATCATTAAACCTACAAAAAATAATATATCCATAGCTTACCTTGCCTAAAATTCTTAAAATATTAGTTTGTAATAGTTATTCATACTTTTAAGTTACCCTATATAAACAACTTCTCTACTTTTATTCATAGCCTCATCTAACTAGCTATTAACCTTTCTAAATGCTTCTATAACTTCTTTAGGGGTAGAAGCGTCTAAGAGGGCTTTCTTAAAATCTTCCTTTTTCAGAAGTCTGGTAAGACAAGCTAATATTTGCAAATAACCGCTTAACCCTTTTTCTTTAGGAGTTCCCATTAAAAATATCAATTTAGCAGGCTTGTTGTCTAAGGAATTGAATCCTACTCCTTGAGAAGATCTGCCAAGGGCAATCGTAAATTCTTTTACAGCATTGGTACGGGCATGCGGAATAGCTATTCCGGCACCAATACCAGTCGTATTTAATGCTTCTCTTTTAAAAACTTCCTCAAGGAATAACTTAAAATCAAATACATAATTTGAATCTTCTAGAGTAGACGCTATCTCTTTAATCGCATCTTCTTTGTTTAATGCTTTTAGGTTCAGCAAAATTTTATCTTCCTTCAGAAAATCGGTTATCTTCATTTTTAACTCCTCCTCGTTTTTGGGTGCTGATTCTAGTTCAACACGTTTAATATAATGAAAAGGTACTGCGCAAATAAATCCTTTATCTTGTATGTTAAGTACCTCAAGATAGCTATCATCCTCTATCAAATCCAGAAAACGTTTGGTTTTTTCTTCTCCTTTTACAACAACTACAAGAGCTTTATCGTAAACATCTAACATCCTCCCTCTGGAAACAATAAAGCTTGCTTCTCCGCCAATTAAACGAGTACCAATATTCTTTTCCTTAATAATTGTAGTATCATTTATGTTCTCCTTTCTTGCCACCTGGACAAGTGCTTCTAAGTACTGCTGATTATTATGCATTATAATTATTAGCATTTCTATACCTCCGTAATATAGATAAGTATGATTCAATAATGGAATTCTAAAGTTAATCTAAAACTAGAAAGAAATAGGGGGAGAATGGATAAATGATTTATGCGAGGATATTAAAAGAGAGTGGTTAGAGCTTGAAACAACGTTACTAATTAAATAAAAAGGTAAGCATAAAGAATTCAAAAAATAAAAAGCGTTGCTATCACTAATCAGCTCCTCACCTTGGGAATATTCCTTAGAATTAAACTCCTTATTCTCTTTGATTTCAGTTTCTTTCTCGATGTCTAAAAGCTGAAAAGCCTGAGCGCTTAAACTAAATTGGAATACAAAGATCCCTAATGAAAGAATAACTAACGTTACAAACGTGTGTTTATCCATATTTAAACTTTTGTTAGACTACCTTAACTTTACCCTTAGGAAACATACGCTCCCTGTCAAATTCCAATAATATCTTTATTATCTGATCCTTATTTTCTGCGCCTACAAACCTCTTTACAACAGTAGAAACATGTAATAATTTTGAAATCTTAGCTACCAATCTAAGATGAATGTACTCACTAGGAGCACAAGTCATAAAAAAAATGTGAACTAGCTTATTGTCAGGAGCAGCATATTCAATTCCGCTTTTAGAGCGGATAATAACAATTTTGGGTTCTTTAAACAGCTTGGAAGAAGGATGGCGAGGATGAGGAATAGCCACTCCACTACCTATAGCAGTACTTAACATTTTTTCTCTTCGCCTAAGCTCTTTAAAAAGATCATCTTCTGAAAACATGTATTCTATCCTTTCTGAAGGAATTGTTC
>CAZHVO010000099.1:0-3194 GCA_964536195.1 uncultured Planctomycetia bacterium | reverse complement strand
TGATTTTTTCCAGATAAACGGAGAAAGCCCTTATATGCTTTTAGTAGCACCTATACGAGAGGAGATTCGTCGAGAAATGCCTGATCAGGAAGAGAAACTTTTCGGTCTAGATAAGTTAAGAGCTGTTCGTTCAACTATACCAGCAGTTACTCATGTAGACTATTCTGCCAGGATCCAGAGTGTTAACGAGAGAGATAACCCTTTATATTACAAGCTGATAGCAAAATTTGGCGAAAAATACGGCTGTTCAGTAATTATCAATACTTCATTTAATGTTAGAGGAGAGCCTATAGTTTGTACTCCCGAAGATGCTTATCTTTGTTTTATGCGAACTAATATGGATTATTTAATTATTGGTAGCTACCTATTAGAAAAAAAAGAGCAGAAACCCTTAGAAAAGGACATTAATTGGCTTAAAGAGTTTGAGTTAGATTAAAGCTATGATTTTCGAAGAGATAAAAAACATTAAAAGCGGAAAAAAAGAACTTAAAGATTTTGGCCTGGCTTTAGGGATTGTTTCTCTTTTCTGGATTGGTTTATTTTCCTGGCATAGAAAGAGTTGGTACCCTTATTCTTTTATATTGCCCGGTACTCTTATTTTGTCTGCTTATGTTTATCCTTTCATCCTAAAACTACCTCACAAAGCCTTGAGGGTTCTATTTATTCTTATTAACTGGATTATCACCAGGCTTATCTTATGTATTGTATTTTATCTTGTAATTACGCCGACTAGAATTATTTCTCGGCTATTCGGTAAAAGGTTTCTAGATTTAAAATTTAACAAAAGTATAGATAGCTACTGGATCTTAAGAGAAAATAGTCATCCCGACAGGAAGGCTTACCAGAAGCAGTTTTAGAATTCTAGGGAGGTTTTTATGGGTAAAATATCAATTATTAAAGAGTTTTGGGATTTTTTAAAAGTCCGCAAGAAATGGTGGCTTGCACCAATCATTGTCTTGCTTTTCCTATTAGGGATATTAATCTTTTTCGCTGAAAGCTCAGCAGTTGCCCCATTTATTTATACGTTATTTTGAGTTGAAAAATAAGGATTATTCGCTACAATAGGGTTATGAAAGTATTCTTAGGTATTGACTGGGGAGGAACTTATATAAAAGCTGGCTTAGTAGATAGCCAGGGGAGGATAGTAAAGAAGAAGGTTTACTCCTCAAATCAACTTAGACAAAAGCAAGGTTTTATAAGGAATCTTAAGGCACTGCTTGGAGACCTCTCTTCCTTTACTATAAAAGGCGTAGGTATTGGAGTACCAGGAATAGTTGACGTAGAAAAGGGTTTTATCTATTACCTACCGAATATTCCCGGATGGGAAAAGTATCCTTTGCGGAGTGTACTTGAGAAGAGCCTAGGGCTTCCGGTGTTTATTGACAATGACGCTAATGCTTTTGCTCTGGCTGAGGCTCGCCTCGGTGCAGCTAAGGGGAAAAAACGAGCTATATTCTTAACTCTGGGAACAGGCCTGGGAGGAGCAATAATTTCTGACGGGAAGCTTCTTGAAGGAAAAACTAGTGCTACCGAGTTAGGACATGTACCTATAAATTTGAAAGGCAAATTATGTGGCTGTGGAGGCAGGGGTTGTATCGAGACCTATGTTGGCAACCGATATTTACTCTCGCGCTATGCACGCTTAAAGAAGAAAAAACATGAAGTAAAAGAAGTAAAACAACTTTTCCAAAGAGGTTTAGCCGGAGAGAAAGAGGCTTTAATTGTTTGGAAGGAGTTTTCCCATAATCTAGGAAAATTCTTAGCAGGAATGATAAATGTATTTAACCCCCAGGTTATTATATTTGGTGGAGGAGTATCAGGAGCATTCAAGTTATTCAAACCTTTAGTTGCTGAAGAAATCAAAAAACAAGTAATGTGGCCCCAAAATTTAGGTGTAAAATTAGTAAGAGCAAAACTTATCAATTCTGGTATAATTGGGGCAGCTCTTCTGGCCAAAGAAAGCCTATAACATTGCATTTATCTAGTTAGGAGGAAACATGAAACTATTTATCGATACAGCTAATTTAGAGGATATTAAAAAAGCACATTCTTATGGAGTCTTAGATGGGGTGACTACAAACCCTACCCTTCTTTCTAAGGAAGGAGCCGAGCCTAATTCTCAGCTTAAGAAAATATGTGAAGTAGTAAAGGGTCCAGTCAGTGCTGAGATTACTAGTTTAGATAGTGAGGGGATGGTAAGAGAAGCAAAGGAATTGGTAAAAATCTCTTCAAACATCGTCATAAAGGTTCCTTGTACTGTTGAAGGCCTAAGGGCAACCAAAGAGCTCAGTGCCGCAAGCATAAAGACAAATCTTACTCTTTGCTTTTCTCCTTCTCAAGCTCTCCTGGTAGCTAAAGCTGGGGCAACCTATGTTTCTCCTTTTGTCGGTAGATTAGATGATATCTCTACCCAAGGGATGGATTTAGTAAGAGATATGAGATTGATTTATGATAATTACGGGTTTTCGACCCAAATAATTGTTGCTTCGATTCGTCATCCTATCCATTTCTTAGAGTCAGCACGTCTGGGAGCCGATATAGCAACCGTTCCTTTTACTGTGATCGAGAAGCTTATGAGGCATCCTTTAACCGATATTGGTATAAAGAGATTCTTAGATGATTGGGCAAAATTAAAAGAAAGCTTAAATAAATGAGATTTGTTATTCTACTTACTCTTCTTCTTACTCCTCTTTGTGCTTTTTCCCAGGACGATAAAATGCCGGTAGTTATTGATGGTGATGAGATAAATTATCTTCAGCAGGAAGGTAAGATTGTTGCTAAAGGTAATGTAGTGGTAAAGTCTGAAGATACTGAGCTTTTTTGCCAGGAGGCTATCTATGATGCCAATAGCAGTATCGCTTATATAAAAGGGGATGTAAAAATAATAAAAGGTGAGAGCATTATATACGGTCAGGAAGGACTTTATGATTTTAATACTCACAATGCCGAAATGGGGGACATAAGGGTTAAAAATTCCCCTTTTTACGGTGCAACTACTCACGGAAGTAAGATTGGAAAAGAAAAATATACTTTAAAAAGAGGGTATATTACCACCTGTGATCTAGATAAACCTCATTATCGTCTGGTAGCAAAGAAGATTACTATTTATCCTGAGGATAGAATTGTAGCTAAGCATGTGGTTTTAAAAGTAGGCGATGTACCGTTTTTTTACCTGCCTTATATGGCCCAATCCC
>CAZHVO010000098.1:0-3214 GCA_964536195.1 uncultured Planctomycetia bacterium | reverse complement strand
AGCTTTCCTATGTCCAGGATCAATAAAAAGAATTTCTTTAACGCACTCTTTTGCCTTCTGGTAATCACCCTTTTTGTAACTTTACCCACAGAGATTAACTAACTCTTGCAACTTTGCAGATTGTTTACTGGCAATTACACAGTCTTCCAGTTCTTTAATGCTCTTTTTTAAATCACTGCCTTCTACTGAGGCCGCAAAGTTATTGATAAAAAAGATAGTTAAAAACAGAGTCAATATAAAAATGTAATTTTTCTTTAGCATCGTTTTTTATAAGGCTTCAGCCTGAATTTTGCGCTTCGGCGGCTTCCTCCGCTTTCTCTCTTCCTTATGGCGTTTTGAAACCTTCCTTGTTTTTTCTGTCTGCTCCGCGTATAAAATATCTTTGTCCCCGGATATAATGTGAGGGGTAATAAATACTACCAACTCCTTCATCTCGTTGGTGTCAGATGTAGATTTGAATAATTTTCCTAAAAAAGGAATACTGCTTAAAAAAGGCACTTTGCTTTCGGATTTGTTTTCGGTTTCCTTGATTAACCCGGCAATAATTATGGTCTTGCCGTCCTGGATTATAACATCAGTCTCAGCATTAGAGGTATCTACTTCCGGTAAACGAATCTGGGTTGTTCCCGATTCATCCTCTATCTCAAACCAATCTATTAACGTACTTACCTCAGGTGTAATGTGCATTTTTACAAAATCGCCTTTATAAATTGTGGGAGTTACAGTAAGAGTTACGCCGACATCCACAAATTCTGCGCTCCAAGAAGTAGTAGCTGTGGTATCGCTCTGAGAAATTGTGCTGGTAGCATAGGGCTGGCGTGTACCAACCATAATCTTAGCCTCCTCGTTGTTGAGAACAGTAATGTGAGGAGAAGAAATAATTTTCACCTTACCTACTTCGCTCAAGAATGTAAGTATTTGCTGAGTCCGGGTCGAATCTAAAGCTGTATCTTTCCATGTCCCCACAGAGACGCGGCTGTAAGCGTCTGTCACCCCGGTAGCCGGAAGAGTGGTCTCCAGCCGTACATCTTTACTTCCGCTGCTGAAGAGCGTCTCCCAATTTACGCCAAAAGAAAAATCATCACTTAAGGTTACTTCTACAATTTTAGCTTCGATAAATACTTCTTTTTCCCTAGTGTCAAAAGCATCAACCATTTCACTAATCTCTTTAATCTTATTAGGTAAGTCTCTTACTATTAATTTATTAGTCCTCTCGTCTGAACGAACAGAGCCTAAACCTTCGGTCAAGGCCTCAGATACCTTTGCCGCAATCTCTTCAGCCTGAGCATACCTTAATTCAAACACCTTGATAACCGTAGACGCCACCTTGGTTACATAACTTTTATCCAAATCAAAAGCAATCGCCTCCATCTCTTCTATCTTTTCCGGCGTATCGATTAAAATCAGGCTGCCGGTAGCATCATCCATAATGATCTTTCCGATAGAACTCTGGACACTTGCCAAAGCCTCTCCTGCCTTTGTCGGCAAAATATACTTTAGCTTCAGAGTCTTAATTTTTCTTTTGTCGGTATACCTCTGGCCATAAAACGCTTCGTATTCTACCTCGGTCATTATGGTAATAATGTTTTTCTTTTTTTCGCAGGCCAATTTATTGGTAAGCAAAATTACATCCAGGGTATCAGCGATAGTTACGTCTTTCAAAAATAAGGTTATCCTACCTTGAACATCTTTACTTGTAACGATATTCAGATCACCCTTTACTGAAAGGAATTTAATAGTATCTATTATGTCTATTCCCCTCAGGTCTAATGACACCTTTTTAGACAACCCTTTTAAAGAGCCCTCCCTCGGGGTTGCCTCAGGAGTATCCTCTATCTGTAGCTGGTCATCTTGAACAGGTAAAGCCAATTCAGATTGGGTATAGGCTAATCTAGGCTCTAAATTCCCTAAGCATAATAACAAAATTATTAAAATTACTTTTTTCATCATCTCCTATTACCTTGTGCCTATTGTGCAATTTTTGCGACGCACAATTGTTACATCAACTCCATTTTATCCCCTTTGTAGCTCAATATAGCCCGGTCGTTGAAAATAGCGTCTATCCTAAACTTATTGATAGTGTCTCCAGCTTTAAGAAAGTATGTTTTCTGAACCTTCTTGTCCTCAATCATTACTACCGGCTCTTTATCCCAGGATATACCTACCAGACTTAAGTCCACGGCCATTTCCTGCAATTTCTTTTTTTTAGCTTCCGGCTTTTCACTCTCCTTTATCGTTATCGGACTGAAGACATTTCTGCGCCGGACCATTTCTAAGTAATGCAGGAACGGCCGAGTCGGAAATAAAGCCTTATGCCCAGACTGCACTTCTTTCATCAACCGACTCTTTTCATAAACTTTATTTATGTCTGGACGTCCAAAAACAAATCCCACTATCGAATAACCTAGGAGAACTACCGATAGAGTAAGAAAAACTTTATTTACAGCCTTCAGGTTAGGCTCTTTTAAGCTCCTCCTTAGCTTTATTAAAGGCCGGCTTATAGCTTTGATTAAAAAACGCCATAGAGTCCTTAGACCACCGAAATTTAGAAAGGGCTTCCTTTTTCGCCTGAACCTTGCGGTTTCGGGCTCATCCCCTTTTTCCATTAGCTTTAGCAATTGTTCTTCAGGAGTAGGTTCTTGTCTTGCCGTCATAATTTTGCCTCAGAATTAACGAGCTCTCCTATGATTTTATTATTTACAATAGGCCTGCTATCCGTATCTAAATCTAAAATCTGACAGTAACTCATCGAATACCCTCTAACTGTTTTCTGATCAAGCGTAAAGGATAACCCTCATTCATAAGCTGTGTTATCTTAGCTAACCTTTGCTTCACCTCTGCCTGATTATACATCCGCACATTGCCTTTTTTTGTTACTATGCGCAAAAGGCCAAGATTGGTGTAATGATTGACCGTCTGATAGGTAATGCGGTATTTCTCGGTAATCTTCTGCGCTGACATTAACTTACTATTCATATTACAATTTCCCTATTTTCTTAGGAATTAGCTTACTTACGGTAATTACAATAACTATAGTTATTATTGAATATATCATAACATCTCTACATTGTTAAATTTTTTTCTCTCCAGATCCTTCTCCCTTGTGTTTCCCCCTGAGAGGAAATCTTAAGCCATAGTTAGTCCCAAGAGTCCACCTTTAAGGCTTTGTTGGCCCTAATTATCCAACTGACCACTTGCGATGTATCTTCAGCAA
>CAZHVO010000097.1:0-3300 GCA_964536195.1 uncultured Planctomycetia bacterium | reverse complement strand
AAGGAATTTCTCTAATAACTGAGAAGATTTATCCTGATCGGTTTATGCATGTAGCTGAGCTTAATCGTATGGGTGCATCTATCCAAAGAAATGGTCCTTATGCTATAATTGAGGGAAAAGAAAAGCTATACGGAGCCGAGACTATGGCTTCTGACTTGCGGGCATCAGCAGCTTTAGTAGTTGCTAGTTTAGCTGCCAAGGGTAAGAGTCAAATCTTAAGAGTTTATCATATTGATCGCGGTTATGAGAAAATAAGAACTAAGTTTGGAAAATTAGGTGCAAAGATAAAAAGGGAAAAGCAGTAAATGAAAAGAAAAGAAAGAGTATTAGTTATAGATAATTACGATTCATTTACCTATAATCTTGTTCAATACCTAGAAGAATTAGGAGCTGATACTTTTGTTTTCCGTAACGATAAAGTTAGCCTAAAGAAACTGCAGGGTTTGAAGTTTAGCAAGATCGTTATTTCCCCGGGTCCAGGAAGGCCAAAGGATGCCGGTATAAGTTGTTCTTTAATAGGTAAGTTTTATAAAAAAATACCAGTTTTGGGAGTTTGTCTGGGCCATCAGTGCATTGGTTCTGTCTTTGGCGGACGAATCGTAAAAGCTGGAAAAATCATGCATGGTAAGATTTCTCTTATCCATCATAACCGGCGCGATATATTTAAAGGAATTAAGAATCCTTTTCCAGCTACAAGATATCACTCTTTGATTATCGAGAAGAAAAGCTTACCTAAAAATTTAGTTATTACCGCCGATACTAAAAATGGTATAATAATGGGAGTAAAAGATAGAAATTTCCCTTTATATGGGGTACAATTTCACCCAGAATCTATCTTGACCCTTGAAGGCAAGAAGATTTTGAACAATTTTTTAGAACTATGATTAAAGAAGCTATTAATAAGTTTACTAAGGGTAAAGATATCTCTTTTGTCCAGATGAAAGAGGCTTTTGAGGAGATCTTTGGCTCTGAGGTTACACCAGCTCAAATTGCATCCTTCTTAACTTCCCTAAAGATGAAAGGTGAGAGCGAAGAAGAAATTTGGGCTGCAGCTACTGTAGTCAGAGAAAAAGCTAAGAAGATAAATGTCAGAGAGGGCTTTTTAGGCCTAAAAGACGATAATGAGCCGATTATGGATACTTGCGGTACTGGTGGCTCAGGACTTAACAAATTCAATGTTTCTACGGCTACAGCCTTTATTGTCAGCGCTGCTGGTGTGAAACTGGCTAAGCATGGCAATAGGGCAATGTCTTCAAGCTGCGGGAGTGCTGATGTCCTAGAGGCTTTAGGAATAAATATTGGGGTTTCAGCTTCGGTTATGGAGAAGGCAATAAAAGAAATCGGTATAGGATTTCTTTATGCTCCTTTATACCATCCATCTTTGGGCAAGGTAGCTAATATAAGAAGAGAAATGGGAATAAGGACGATTTTTAATATCTTAGGCCCTCTTTGCAATCCGGCCTTAGCTAATTACCAGCTTCTGGGGGTTTATGATCCGAGCCTAACTATTTCTATAGCTCGGGTTTTAAGAAGATTAGGGGTAAGAAGAGCTTTTGTTATTTACGGTAAGGATGTTTGTGATGAGGTTTCTCTTACCGGCTCAACCAAAGTAGCTTTTTTAAATAATAAAAAAATTAGCACTGTGGCCCTAAGTCCTTCTAGCTTTGGTTTAAAGAGAATTAAACTAAAAGATCTATTGGTTAAGGATGTAAAGTCAAGCGCTAGCCTGATAAAAGACATACTTGCCGGTAAAAAGTGCGCTGCTCGGAATATTGTCTTGGCTAATGCCAGTACTTGTTTTTATATTTTGGGTAAGGTAAGCAACTTTAAGCAGGGTGTTAAGATGGCAGCTGAGTTAATAGATACCAAGAAGGCAAAGCATAAGTTTTCAGAATTTAAGAAATTTTTAGAAGAAAATGCATAAAACACTTTCACTTATTCTAGATGCTAAGAAGAAACGGGTTAAAGTTTTAAAAAAGAACCGTCAGGCTTTTCTTTCTTTAGTAAAGAAGGCCCCAGCCCCGATATCTTTTAAGAATGCTATAAACAGAGAAGGGAAAATCTCCCTTATTGCTGAGGTAAAACAAGCTTCTCCTTCGGCAGGAGTGTTGCGTAAGGGGTTTTCTCACCTAGATCTAGCCAAAACGTTTAAGAGGTTAAAGGCCAGTGCTATATCAGTAGTTACTGAGGAGGATTTCTTTTTAGGAAAGATCAATTATATTGAAGATATTAAGAAACGGGTTAATTTACCTATATTGCGTAAAGATTTTATACTTGATGAAGTTCAGGTCTTAGAATCCAGAGCGGTAGGCGCTGACGCTATCTTACTTATAATGGGCGTTTTAGATGAAGAAAGAATAAAAGATCTTTATCAGGTGATTAAAGATTTGGGCATGGATGTCTTAGTTGAAGTGCATACTGAAAAGGAATTAAAGAAAGCTCTTAAAATCGGCGTAGATATTATTGGAATAAATAGCCGTAATCTACATACCTTTCAAGTTAATCTCGAACGGACAAAAAAACTTCTTCCCTTTATTCCTGAAAATATAGTTAAAGTTAGTGAAAGCGGAATAAGAACCCTAAAAGATGTTTTACTTCTAAAAGGGTTAGGCGCAAATGCAGTGCTTATTGGAGAAGCCCTGATGAAGGCAGATAATCTTGAGGAAAAAATAAAAGAACTGAATATTGACGCTGATAAATAATTAATCTGGTAGTGGAAAATAATGAAGGTAAAAATTTGTGGTATTACTAATTTAGAAGACGCTTATCTAGCTTCTTCTGCTGGTGCTGATGCTTTAGGGTTTATCTTTTCAAGAAAAAGCCCCCGTTACGTCAGCAAAAGAAAAGCTGGGGAAATCATCCAGTGTCTAGATCCTTTTTTGGCTAAAGTCGGCGTTTTCCTCGATCAAGAAAAACAAGAGGTCTTAGATATTGCCTCTTCTCTTCACCTTGATATTTTGCAATTTCACGGAAAAGAATCTCCGGCATACTGTCACTTTTTTAAACCAAGATTTAAGATCATAAAGGTATTTTTCCCTGAGGATAGCCCTTATGAGAAGAAAATCTCAGGCTATAAGATTGATGCTTTTATGTTTGATATCAAGCATGAGCAAAAGAGCAAGGGTGCGAAGGTATTGCCAGCTAAAGCTATAAAAGAGGTAGCCAACCTTATAAAAAAGGGTAGAAGAGTGATTATATCTGGCGGTCTTAATATAGAGAATATAGGTAATGTTAAGAAACTGAGGCCTTATGCTTTAGATGTAGCTAGCGGGGTAGAGAGTATGGTCGGCAAGAAAGATA
>CAZHVO010000096.1:0-3305 GCA_964536195.1 uncultured Planctomycetia bacterium | reverse complement strand
TTTTTTATTATTTTTATTAAAATATCATCAGCTTCACGTAAAATTTTAAGTTGTTTAGCATTGACTTCACCAATTATTCTCACTGCCAGACCTGGCCCGGGAAAAGGATGACGATCAACTATGGTTGCCGGCATCTTAAGTATCCTGGCAACTTCCCTAACTTCATCTTTAAATAATTGACGAAATGGCTCAATAAGCTTTAGCTTCATATCTTTCGGCAATCCGCCAACATTATGGTGCGATTTTATACAAGCAGTAGGCCCACCAAAAAATGATACTGATTCAATTACATCAGGATATAACGTCCCTTGAACAAGAAAATCTACGTTTTTAATCTTCTTGGCTTCATCCTCAAATACCTTTATGAATTCACCTCCGATTATCTTACGTTTCTTCTCAGGATCAATAACACCTTTTAATTTAGCTAAGAATAATTTAGAAGCATCAACATAATGTAAATCAACCTTGAAATAATCTCTAAAAATCCTTATTACCTGTTTGGCTTCACCTTTTCTTAAGACTCCATTGTTGACAAAAATACATTTTAATCTCTTTCCTATGGCTTTTTGGAATAAAATCGCTGCAGTCGATGAGTCGACTCCGCCGCTTAAACCTAAGATAACATTTGTTTTTCCTACTTTTTTTCTTATTTTTTTTATCTGTTCAGATATAAAATCCTCTAGCTGCCAGGTTGCAAAACAACCAACGATTCTAAATAAAAAATTGGAAATTATCTGTGTGCCTAATTCGGTATGGATAACCTCCGGATGAAATTGTACCCCATAAATCTTCCTTTTACTATTACCGATAGCGGCAAACTTAGTATTTAAAGTATGTGCCAGTAACTTAAAACCCGAAGGAAGATTAATAATCTGATCAGTATGACTCATCCAAGAGATAATCTTCGCTGGCAAAGAAAAGAATAAGTCCTGGTGGTCATCAATATACATCTTAGCTCTTCCATACTCTCGCTTTTTACTCTCGCAGACTCCTCCCTTTAAGATTTTAACTAAAATCTGCATTCCGTAGCAAATACCTAAGATTGGTATACCTAATTGTAGAATCTCTTTATTTAGAAAAGGAGCTCCTCTCTCATAAACGCTATGTGGACCTCCGGAAAGGATTATTCCTTTAGGATTGATCTTTTTTATCTTACTTGCAGATATGGTACAGGGTTCAATAATGCTAAAAACCTTTAGCTCTCTTATCCGGCGAGCAATCAACTGGGTATATTGAGACCCAAAATCAATAATTAATACTGTGTCTTTTGTCATAACTTTTCTCGTATGTAGGATATCGTATATAGTATATAGTCGATTTAAAACTGCCTATCCCAACACTACATACTATATACTAAATACTAAACTGGTTTTTCCTGTCTACTTCCCCATTCCTACTCTTTGAGTAGCTTGAAATACTTTACCTTCAGTCTGTATAGAAGGAGCGATAATCATCTCAACAAAATGCATCTCTTTAATATTTTTAGCACCTAAAGACCCCATAGAAGTATTGAGAGCGCTAATTAAATTCTGAGAACCATCGTCAACTGTGGCCGGACCAAAAAGAATTTGGCTTAAGCTCCCAGTTATGCCTACATTTATTCTTGTACCGCGAGGCAAATTACCATGAGAGGTAGCCATGCCCCAATGGAATCCTCTTCCTGGTGCTTCCTCTGCTCTGGCAAAGGCTGAACCAATCATTACCGCATCAGCTCCCGAAGCAAAAGCTTTACATACATCGCCGCCCCTACTCATTCCACCATCAGTAATTATTGGAATATATTTGCCAGTCTTCTTATGATAAAAATCTCTGGCAGCTGAACAATCAATAGTAGAAGTTACCTGAGGAACACCGATACCTAAAACTCCTCGGGTAGTACAAGCTGCTCCTGGCCCTACGCCAACTAAGATTCCTGAACAACCAGTTTCAAAAAGCTCCAAAGTAACATCATAGGTAACGCAATTACCGATAATTACCGGAATCTTTCTCTGTTTACAAAATTTATTTAAATCTAAAGGTTTATATTTAGTAGCGACATGTATGGCAGTAGTAACAGTAGATTGGACCACAAAACAATCTGCGCCAGCATCTTCAGCGATAACAGCAAACTTATCTGCATTCTGAGGTATACAGCTAACCGCAGCATATCCTTTACCCTTTTTTATCTCCTCTACCCTCTTTGCAATCAAGCCTTCCTTAATCGGAGTAGTATATACTTTTTGGATTAAATTAGTGGCCTGTTGAGGGCTAGCCTTGGAAATTTCTTTTAAAACTGCATCAGGATTATCATAACGAGTCTGAACTCCGTCTAAATTTAAGACAGCGACTCCTCCTAAACGTGACATCTCAATGGCAAACTTAACGCCGACAACTCCATCCATTGCCGCAGCCATGATTGGAACAGCAAAGTTCTTACCTCCCAACTTCCAGGTTGTATCTACCTCTTCGGGATTTACAGTAATCCTCCCTGGAGCAAGAGAAATCTCATCAAACCCGTAACATCTACGCGCCCGTTTTCCTATACCAATCCACTCTGCCATGATTGAACCTCCTTTAAAATATCTTCACTATTTACTCTTAGGTCTTTATCTATACTACTCTGGCTACTAAAATCTGGTCTCACTCCATTGGCAATGAATTCAGCAAAAACTCGAGCCTGCTTTTCACTATCTTGATAATTAGAGGTAAAAAAAATCTCTTTATCTATATCTTTTCGGTTTACATCCCCTAAGAGATAAATTTTCTCAAAATTAGTAAAAAATTTATCTTCGATAATAAGATCCTCTTCGAAAAACTTTAAGTTTGGCGTAAACCCACTATCAATAAAGACTAACTGGGAAGAAAAGACCATCAAAGGCGACAATTTAACAGCTTTGACCACCCCTTCGCCTACAGCCTCTTCAATAAAGGCATCGAGATGTATACCAATGTTCTTCTGTCCTAAAACGCTGATTACTTTCTCTTTATCTTCTCCTAGAAAATCTAAATTAGCACTTACTATCTTTACATCTTTTCCTAAAGCCGCTAAGGCAATAGATAGCCTTAGACCTAACCAAGTAGAGACATAAACACAGGCCTCCTTTGATATCCTTAGAAGACTCTTTAGCTTAACCCGGTCAATATCGGAGAGATAGAAAAAGCCTTCACGATGTTCTCCCTTAATTGGTAATTTCTTCGAACTTAGGCCAGAGGCAACAATTAAATTATCAAACTCCCTAGGCTGGCCTTCTTTAAAATAGATCTTGCGATTCCGAGGGTTGATTCTCACAACCCAAGCAGGGATAAAATCAACTTTCCTTGTCTTA
>CAZHVO010000095.1:0-3329 GCA_964536195.1 uncultured Planctomycetia bacterium | reverse complement strand
AGAGTAGAAGATGAAGCAAGAGATAGATTAGCAGCTGCTGAACGGGAAGTAGGGAAAGCCACAGAAAGATTCAAAAAGGTCGAAGGAGTCCTTGAAAACATAGATGGTCAGATCGGCCAATTAAAAGCAGAGATTTCTGAGACCGAGGAGCTTAGTAGAGAGTTAGCCGCTGCCGAAGGAAAACAGAAAGCTGCTACAGCAACATATAACCAAAAAGCAGATGATTTAACAGCACAGTTAGCTGCTGCGGAGAAAAAATTAGTTGAGACGGAACCAGCCGAAGCCGGCCAACAGCCACAAGTCTTAACCGACCCGACTCAGATTCGAATCCTTGAGAACTGCCAGCAAGCTCAAGAGGAGCTCAGGAAAACGAAAGCTTTGCCTACGCCTAAGCCGCCTGTTGTGTCACCGGTTACAAAAGACATTGAGGCAATAAACAAAGCAAGGCAGGAATACACAGATATTGCTTTGCAGTTTCAGGGGGTACAAAAGGTTACTGATAAGAATATTTTTGCTGGGCTCTGTAAGAGGTTTTCAGCCTTTACAGACTCTTTGGATATAGATATCAGCCACGAAGTCAGCGACGAAAGAAACAAAGCAAGCAAAGAATTGCACGCTGCTACAGACAGGCTTGTCCAGGCAGATAAGAAAATCAGAAAGGAAATAAGGTCGGAGATAGAAGCCTTGTCGCAATTAGATAATTCTGCAACTTTTGAACAAAAAATTTCTCAGCTGCAAGCCAAATACCCATCAGCGATATTCTCAGAATTTAGCGAAGCTATCAAGAAGGCAAAAGAAGATGCCGCAAAGAAAGAGAAAATAGCTGAAGAAGCAAAAAGAAAAGCAAAAGAAGAAGCTACTCGTAAAGCCGAAGAAGAGAGGAAAGCAAGAGAAGAGAAAAAACAAAGAAGAATTAAAGAAGCAACGGATAAATCTGAGGCAATAATTAGTCAATTAAGAGAGCTTAAGAGCGCTGAAGACGAAGCAAAAGTTTCTGAAATTGAAAAGAACTTCAAAGCTTAGAGACACAATATAGCGATATTGCCGAGGAAATCGCTACAAGTATGCAGCAAACAGAGGAAGAGATTGTAGCTGCCAGAGGACGCATAGAGCAGGATAAAGCACGCATACAGGCTGAAAGGGAAAAAAGAGCAAGGGAAGCGAGAAATGCCGAAGAAGCCGCACGAGCTAAAGATATAGTTACTAAAGCTGCTGATGCCATCTTCCCTGCAGGGCAATTACCGCTTTATGTTAGAGATTCATTCAATATTACAAGAGATGAGTTTGAAGGCAAATTAAGAGAACTTTATAAAGATAATCCTTTAGTCAGAGAAGTTGTTGATAATCTTGATAATTTAGCCGAATATATCAAAACCAAGCCGGGCTATCAGGAAATTGCTCAATTTATCCCTGCTACAGAAATAGCTTTCTCGGTAAATGGCGAAGAATACTCCCTTGTTTTATCGCCAAGAGATGCCTCGAGTTTGCTACGCGGTTTTGTCAGTGGCGATTGTACCAGTTTAACCAATCAATTTGGCCATTATGCTGGTAAACATTTATTGTCTCCCGGTTTCTTAAATTTCCGGGTAATTAGAAAAAGCGATAACTATTGGATTGGTAATGTTTATACAGTTATTGCTAACACGGAAAATGGGTATGCCTTGGTTATTGATGCTTTACAGCTTCCCTGGCAGGGAATTTCCCGTAAGGATGGGATGGAAGTATTTGATCCGGCTAACCGAAAAAGGAAATATATTAAGGCATTTCCTATAGAGAATTTAGAGCAGGCTAAGCAGATTTCTCAAACAGTTATCGATACTTTAGGTGAAAATTATTCTGCTAAAGTCAATTTACAAGAAGTTTGGCTTGCCTTTACCTCTAATTTCTTCCCCTTGGTTAATTATTATCAAGACGAAAGATATGCAAACTATCCTTCTAAATCTTTAGAGGAGGCAAAAAGATATTTCACTTTGATTGGCGTAGATAGTAGTTTTGTGGACTCTTTCTCTAATGGTATGAAAGTTAGGAACTTGGATAGGAAATTAAGACCTATTGAAGGAACGCCTCGCCGCTTCATCAAAATCTGGCCGGAAGAAAAACCCGAAGTTCCAGCGGAAGTTGAGGAGGTAGAGTGGGAAGAACTTGATAAAACTTTAGATAGAGTCAACTTCACGAAAGGTGAACGATACAGGAGCGCAGAGGTTAGAGAAGCAGCGATTGGGCAATTGGCAGGGGCTGCTTATTGGAATACAATCAAAAAATATGACCTGGTGGATGCAGTAATAACGCTGCTGGTTAAGCGTTTAAACGATGCCGATGACCTAGTAAGTGAAAAAGCCAAACGTGTTCTTGCAGGAATGGTTAAGAAAGGCGGCAAAAAGGCAATAAGTGAATTGACGGCTCCTTATTATTTTGGTGGAAATTTTAATAATGATATTATTTTTATACTGGCTGTGGGAGGGTTGCCTGATAGCGATGAAGATTTTAGATTAATAATCGACAGTTTTCTTAAAAAGGAAATTCTAAAGAGAGACGATGAAGAAGCGGCAAGATATATGATAGAAATTTTGGGAAGACATTATGAAAAGCATAATGGTTATTCTGTTGAGCTTGAGGAATTAATTCTGCAGCTTGCCTGGAAAGTTTATCCTGATGAGAAGATATCTGATTTGCAGATAGCCCAACAGATTAAAGCTAAACGTGGCCGAATAGCAGGAAAGCCAAAACAGAAACCAGCGAAAACCGAAAGCAAAAAGAAAAAGATACACATTACTGTTACAGAGGCCGAAGAGATAACTTCTGCCATAGGCGTTTTAAAAGGAGATTGGGATAGAATTAGCAAGGAACGAATAGTAGAAGCGGTAAACTTAATAGGCAGTTTAGAGAAAGACATGTTAAGTGAAAAGGCTTGTAGAGCTTTGACCATAGCATGGGTAAAGCAGCCTTATACATCATTATCCGATGAGTTAAGAGAAGCCCTTATTAATGCAACCATAACACTTGGCGAGCCGGTTTTTAAAGATTTAACAGAAGCCGCAATGTTTCCGGAAGCTTTTAATTTTTTTAGTAATAAAGAAGAAAAAGCAGCGGTGACAAGGGAAAGAGGTGTAGAAGCGTTAAAGACAACAGGTGATTTAAAGATGGTTCTTGTATACTGTATTAGAAAAAGCTATACCAAGACAATGGGTGGAGATGTCGAGTACGATTGTAAGCGGATGTTTTCATTTTTATATGAGTTTGGAATCTCTCCGTTATTAATAGATGCTTTGAAAGAACTTATTGATAGCCATCAAGATATTGCGATTGTGAGAGGTGCGGTAATAATATTA
>CAZHVO010000094.1:0-3400 GCA_964536195.1 uncultured Planctomycetia bacterium | reverse complement strand
TATTGGTCCAGTTCCATATATAAAGAGAAATAACGCAGCAATAAGAGTAGTAATGTTGGCATCAATAATCGTCCTCTTAGCCCGATTAAAACCGTTTTTAATAGCAATACTTAGGGGTTTATGTAGTTTTAGCTCCTCTCTTATTCGTTCAAATATTAAAACATTGGCATCTACAGCCATACCGAGAGTCAAAATCATACCGGCAATGCCCGGTAGAGTTAAGGTGCCTTTAAAAAGCTGTAAACCAGCCAAAATAAATAAAAGATCCAGTATAAGGCATATAACTGTAATCGCGCCACCAAGAAGATAATATAGGAGAACAAAACCTACCACTAGAGCTGCACCAAGAATTATAGATTTTATCCCTCTGTTTATAGAGTCAGAGCCTAGGAGCGGGCCAACACTCCTCTCCTCTTCTACCACCAAAGGAATTGGCAGGGCACCGGAATTTAATACTGTTACGATTAGCCTGGCATCATCCAGAGAAAAATCCCCTCTAATCCGGGCTTCGCCGCTTAGTATCGGCTCATCGATTCTCGGAGCACTTTTAACTGTTTCATCCAGGATAATTGCTAGAGCTTCTCCAACATTATCTTCAGTAATCTTGGCGAACTTTCGTGAACCTTCAGGGGTAAAGTTTAAGATTGGTTCAGAGCCGCCATAGGAATTGAATCCTAGGTAGCTTTCGGAAAGGTCAGCACCGATCATGACCGGATCTTTATGAACCAGGAGTTGGGTATCCTCATAGGTTTTAAACTCATAGCCTTGGGGTACCTGCCCATCCTTAGCCTGAGATATTTTTTCGCTATCGCTCTCGACTAATTTAAATTCTAACTTCCCAACTTCTTTTAGCCGATCAATTATTTCTCGATTAATAACGCCGGGAACCTGAACTAAAATAGAATTGTTACCTTGCACCTGAATCGAAGTTTCTTTAACTCCATAGGCATCAATTCGAGTACGTATCTTCTCTACTGCTGCTCTGATTGCATCAGGAATTTTTTCGGCAGAAATAGTTGAGGTGTCGGCTCGTAGTAAAACATACATCCCGCCTTTTAAATCCAGCCCTAAATTTATATTTTTTTCTAGGGGAAAGACGTAGAAAATACTAAAGATTACTAACCCCAAGATAATAGTGATTCTTAGCTTTAGGTCTGAGCGTTTAATCATTATCGAGCCCTTCGTACGTGAGCAATTGAATTCTTCTCAATTTCTATCTTTGTATTCTCGTCAACCCTTACAACAAAGGTCTTCTCCTTTATGTTAACAATCGTTCCATAGAGACCTCCGGTAGTAACAATCTCGTCATTCTTTTTCAAGTTTGCAACCATTCCCTGATGTTCCTTTTGCTTTTTTTGTTGAGGTCTTATAATCAGGAAGTAGAAAACAAGAAAAATGAAAATTAAAGGTATGAAATTCAAAATTCCGGCATTAGGTGTTGCTTGCATTTTGACCTCCTTGGTTTTATTTAACTAGTTATGATAAAAAACACTGTTTTTTCACTCTCGGTTCAAAAACAGTGCCTTATCAATCTATTTTTTATTTTTTTAGTTTGTCGCCTTTAGATTCTTGTTTCTTGTATCTCTTAAACAAAGTAGCCACGGTCTCGGTTGGTTTTGCACCCTTTTTTACCCAAGCTTCATATTCTGAAATTTCAAACTTCAAAAGCTTGCGCGAAGGGTCATAATGCCCGAGCTGAGCGACAAATTTCGATTCCCGTGCGGTCTTTGCTTCAGCTACCACAATTTTGTAGTGATATCTTCTTTTAACAGATTTTCCTGGCCTACGTAGTCGAATTTTAAGCATGTCTTTTCCTCCTACTCATCATCATTATTATCATCATCAGAAAAAATATATTCCGGTTCTACTAAAGGTTTATAAGTCGGAATAAGAAAGGTTCCTACTTCGTACGTTCCAACAACCATCCTTCCTACAAAATAGGTAAACCCTCTAAGGGGACCCCAGAATGCTCCGGCAAATTCCCCGGTTAGTCCCGGGTTTCCTTCTTCTTTTACCTTTACCATTTGCCGCGGTATTTCTAACCACCCTAAAGAAACATTAACCAAACCGCGAGCAAGCTTACTTAACGGAGTGTAGCCCTGAGCATATACTGGAAGAAGGCATAACTGAAAAACAATCAGTAAAAAACATATTTTCTTTGACACCTTTTACCTCCTTTTTAAAATCACTTGCTTTCGCCTAGAAGACCCAGCCACAAGCTCAAGAGCTAACACTTGGGCCTTTGCTTTATTAACCGTCTCTCTATATTCATTTTCGGGAACAGAATCAGCCACGATACCTGCTCCGGCCTGAATATAAGCCCAATTGTCCTTAAATACTATTGTTCGAATTATTATACACGTATCTAGGCTCCTTGTGAAGGAAAAATATCCTACCGAACCAGCATAAATACCTCTCTTCTCTGGTTCCAGCTCATTGATTATCTGCATTGCCCGCACCTTAGGCGCTCCGCTAACTGTTCCAGCCGGAAAGCAACTTATCAAAGAAGAAAAAATATTTTCTCTACGGCTCAATCTTGCTCTTACCTCACTAACAATATGCATTACATGAGAGAACATCTCGACATTCATAAAGGTAGAAACATTAACCGTTGCCTTCTCAGCAATCCTCCCTAAGTCATTTCGAGCCAAATCAACTAACATAATATGTTCAGCCTTCTCTTTGGGATCACCGAGCAAAGATTTTTCCAATTTCTTATCCTCAGCCTTATCTTTACCTCTTTTTCTAGTACCAGCAATAGGCCGAGTAATTAATTCATTGTGTTCACACCTTAGAAGCATTTCCGGCGAAGAGCCAGCAAGTTTAATTTTTCCAAAATTTAAGTAGAACATGTAGGGAGAAGGATTGAGTATCCGTAAATACCTATAAACCTTAAAAGGGTCGTCTTTAAACTTGGCAAAAAACCTCTGAGAAATAACCGTTTGGATTACTTCCCCCTCTTTTATATATTTCTTGGCCTTCTTAACTGCAGCCAGAAAATCCTTTTTCTTAAAATTAGAATCCATCTTAAGCTTAGATCGGTTGAATAATAAATCCGGCAATCGGTAGGGAGAGATAATTTTCTCACAGGTCTTTACTAGGATCTCTCGTTCTCTAAGGTAAAGCTTATCCAACCCTGCCTTAGTATCTAAGGCAACAAAAGAAAGAACTTCGATCTGCTTTATCAAATGGTCGAAAATTACCAAAAACTTAGGAAGGATAAAGTAAGAATCATAGGTACCTAAAGAATCGGGTAAATCTCTACCTATTGGTTCATAGAATCTTACAGCATCATAGCCAAGATAACCGACAAAACCGCCAAAAAAACGCAAATTCTCCTTAGGGGCAACCTTGTAGCGGCTCATTACCTTCTTTAGCTCTAGACAAGGGTCTTTTTTGG
>CAZHVO010000093.1:0-3413 GCA_964536195.1 uncultured Planctomycetia bacterium | reverse complement strand
TGAAGATATCAGAGCTAAACAAGATATCAAAAGACCTTAAAGTTAATGGGGTAAGCGGATTAAAAAAGCAAGACCTTATCTTTAAGATCTTACAAGCTCAAGCAGAAAAGCAGGGGCTTATGTTTGGCGACGGGGTCTTAGAGGTCCTGCCTGAGGGTTTTGGGTTCTTGAGGGCGAGTAATTATAATTATTTGCCTTCTCCCGATGACATTTATGTTTCGCCCTCGCAGATTAGGAAGTTTTCTCTGCGTACCGGAGATACTGTTAGCGGGCAAATAAGGCCACCTAAGGATAATGAGAAGTATTTTGCCCTTCTTAAGGTTGAGGCAGTTAATCTCGATAATCCTGAGGAGTCAAGAAACAGGATTCTCTTTGATAATTTAACTCCTATTTATCCCAAGGAGAGGTTTATCTTAGAGACTGTTCCCGATGAAGTATCTACGCGCATACTTGATCTTCTCTGTCCGATTGGTAAGGGGCAACGTGGTTTAATAGTTGCTCCTCCTTATAGCGGCAAGACAGTGCTTTTGCAAAAAATAGCTAATGCCATAACAACTAACTATCCTGATGTTATTTTTATGGTGTTGCTTATTGATGAGCGGCCCGAAGAGGTTACCGAGATGAAAAACACGGTAAAAGGAGAAGTAATCAGCTCTACCTTTGATGAACCGGCGCAACGTCATGTGCAAGTAGCTGAGATGATTTTGGAGAAGGCTAAGAAGCTTGTAGAGCACAAGAAAGATGTGGTTATACTTTTAGATAGTATTACTCGTTTAGCTCGGGCCTACAACCTTGTTGAGCCTCATTCGGGAAGAATTCTTTCCGGAGGAATTGATTCTAATGCTCTACATAAACCTAAGAGATTCTTTGGTGCAGCTAGGGCTCAGGAAGAAGGCGGATCTTTAACTATAATTGCTACTGGTTTAGTTGATACTGGTTCGCGTATGGATGATGTAATCTTTGAGGAGTTTAAAGGAACTGGTAATATGGAAATTACCTTAGATCGTAGTATCTTCCAGAAGAGGATTTACCCTTCTGTAGATATAAAACGCTCTAACACTCGAAGAGAAGAGTTACTTATTCATCCTGATGAGCTCCAGAGGATATGGGTATTGAGAAAAGCCTTAAATGAGCTTAGTTCTGTTGAGGCTTTGGAGCTTCTAATTGAGAAACTATCTAAGACTAAGAACAACGTAGAATTTCTCCTTACTCTTAATAAATAATGATATAATAATAGAAATTTTGAGGAGGTTTATTATGTATCCAATCTTTGCGAAGCAAAGCTGTCCCAAGGACAACATTGGATCCATGTGTAGTTAGGATAGCAAGTAAAAACCATTGGAGGTAAAAACATGAAAAAGAAGGGTCATCCCAAGTATGAGGCGTCCACAATTATGTGCGCTTGTGGAAATGTAGTACATACTCGTTCCACAAAAAAGACGATCAATGTGGAAATTTGCTCTAAATGTCATCCTTTTTTCACTGGAAAACAGAAATTTGTTGATTCCGAAGGAAGGGTTGATAAGTTTATTAAGAAGTACGGCAAGAAAAAATAATCGCTAGCGAAATGATTAACTCTGAAAAACTTAGAAAAGAGTACGCTGAGATCTCTGGGCAGCTATCTTCTGAAGGTGTCCTTGAAGACAGAAAGAAGTATACTCAGCTTGCCAAGAGGTTCTCTTACTTAGAGAAGGTTATTAAGCTTTTTGATAGAAGAGATAATTATCTTAAAGAAAAAGAGCATTTAACCAGCGTTGTCTCTGATAGCGGAGAAGATCAGGAGATGAAGAATTTGGCTCAAGAAGAGCTAGATAGTCTAGTGGCTAAGCTAGAGAAGGCTAATCAGCAGATAGAAGATAAAATTTTAGCCGAAGATATTCCTGATCATGATTTGATCATTGAGATACGCTCAGCTGCCGGAGGAGAAGAGTCAGCTCTCTTTGCTGCATCTTTGTTTAAAATGTACTCTAAGTATGCTGAAAGGAATAGTTGGAAGGTAGAAGTTCTAAGTTCTTCGACTACAGGGATAGGAGGCTTTAAAGAAGTAGTATTCTCTGTAAAGGGTAAGGGCTCTTTCGGACGCTTAAAATTTGAGAGTGGTGTACATCGCGTCCAGAGAGTTCCGGTTACTGAGTCTGGTGGGCGAACTCATACCTCAACAGTCACCGTGGCAGTATTAATTGAGCCTGGAGAGGTAGAGTTAAAGATCAACCCTGAAGATCTAAAAGTTGATACTTTTCGGGCCTCAGGTGCTGGCGGCCAACATGTAAATGTTACTGATTCAGCAGTAAGGATGACTCATAAACCTACTGGTGTTGTGGTCACCTGCCAGGATGAACGTTCTCAGATTAGAAATAGAGCCAAAGCCTTAAGAGTTATTAAGGCTCGGATTATGGAGAAGATGATTGAGAATGAGGCTAAGAAGGTTAGTCAGAACCGTCGGGTTCAGATAGGAACCGGAGATAGAAGTGAGAAGATAAGGACATATAATTATTCTGAGAGAAGGGTAACTGATCACAGGATAAATTTTACTATTTATAATTTAGAAGAAGTTCTAGAGGGAGACCTGGATGAAGTCGTAACCGCACTGGTTAAAGAGGAGAGAAAAAAGATCTATGAAGCTAAAGGATTGGCTTAAGACTAATCGGTCCTTTTTTGGTGATAGTGACTTACGTTTTCTTATCAAAAATGTATTTAACCTAGAGTATAGACAAGCTTTAGGCAGTGATTTCTATATAGATTTGCAGAATTTGCAATACTTAGATGAAATAAAAGAACTTTGTATCAGTGGTATGCCCCTTGCTTATATTTTAGGTAAAGAAGAGTTTTTTGGGTATGAGTTTAGAATCAACAGGAATGCTTTGATTCCTCGGCCGGAGACTGAATTGATTGTCGAGAAGGCAATCGAGATTATAAATAGAAACAACCTAAAATTGGTTCTAGACTTAGGGTCTGGTTCAGGTAATATAGCAATAAGTGTTAAAAAAGGGGTTGCCGACGATGTATCTATTTTTGCTTCAGACATTAGTCCCAAGGCCACAGAAGTCGCTAGAGATAATGCCGAGCTTAATCAGGTTGAGATCTCGATAGTCAATACAGACTTACTAGATGGTTTCAGGCTAAAAAGTTTTGATTTAATAATTTCTAACCCCCCTTACGTAGAGAGTGAGCATATTAAAGGTTCTCTTTTATTTGAGCCAAGAGTAGCTTTAGACGGGGGAGGAGATGGTTTAAGCCTTATAAGTAAGATATTAAAAGAAGCCCACTATTATATCAAGCCTCAAGGGTATCTTATTATCGAGGTAGGTTATCAACATAAGCAGGCAGTAGATGAACTTATTAAAAAGGAAGCTTCTTCCTACAAATTAGAAGAGTGGGTCAAGGATTATGCAGAAATTTTTAGAGGTGTTATT
>CAZHVO010000092.1:0-3429 GCA_964536195.1 uncultured Planctomycetia bacterium | reverse complement strand
AGAGCGCCTCATTTGTAATGAGGATGTTGGGGGTTCGATTCCTCTCGCCGGCTCCAGTTTTGTTATTTGGGCAGGTACCCAAGCGGCCAAAGGGGATAGACTGTAAATCTATTGTGCTTGCACTTCGAAGGTTCAAATCCTTCCCTGCCCACCATTAATCTATTAGCTAAGGCACTTCGCTTATCTAAGCTCAGTGCCGCTGAAAAATAGGGAATAACCCTAAATAATTTTCTTTTTCAGCGGGTGTAGTTCAATGGTAGAACACAGGCCTTCCAAGCCTGATATGTCGGTTCGATCCCGATCGCCCGCTTGTTTTTGAAACCGGTCAGGTTTAAAAAAACAATCTCGAACGAAGTGAGAGATCCTACTGTAATTAAACCATGAAAGAAAAAATTTCAATAATTGGCGCAGGAAGTTGGGGGACAACCTTAGGGGTAGTTCTTTCCAAAAAAGGAGTAGCTGTTCAACTTCACAGTGTCTTTGGAGATCATAATCTGAAGATGCAGCGAGTAAGAGAGAATAAGCTATTCTTAAAAGGCGTAAAATTTCCCCGTCTTTTGCAGATAGTCCCTTCCCTTAGAGAAGCTCTCGAGAGCAGAATAATGATAATTGCGATTCCGGTTAAGTTTATCTCTGGGACTTTAAAAAAGATTAAAAAATACAAGCCTCTTCTTAAAAACAAAATTTTCGTTAGTGTTAGTAAAGGAATAGAAGCTAAGTCTTTAAAAAGAGTATCCCAGCTAATTGAAAAAGAGCTAAAAGCCTCTAATGTCGCTGTCCTCTCTGGCCCAAATATTGCCCACGAAGTGTTAAGAGGAGTTCCATCTACCTCTATTTTAGCCTGTAAAAATAAGAGCATTGGTAAAAAACTGCAATTATTATTCAATACATCGACTTTTAGAATCTATCTACATAAAGATGTTGCTGGAGTGGAGCTGGGAGGAGCTTTGAAGAATATAATTGCTCTTGCTTGCGGAATTTCTGATGGCTTAGGTTTTGGGACTAATACCAAAGCAGCTTTAGCAACTAGAGGCCTAGCAGAGATTACTCGATTGGGAGAAAAATTAGGGGCGAATGTTTCAACCTTCTGGGGGATAAGTGGTTTAGGGGATTTAGTAACTACTTGTTTTTCTCCTTACTCGCGTAATAGATTAGTGGGGGAAGAGATAGGCAAGGGTAGGAAACTAAGTGAGATTATTGGGAAGATGAAGATGGTAGCTGAAGGAATTGAGACCGTAAAATCTGCCTTTGGTCTAAGTAAGAAGCTAAATGTAGATATGCCAATAACTCGGCAGGTTTACGCTGTTCTTTATCAAGGTAAATCGCCTAAAAAGGCAGTGTCAGATTTGATGACCAGGCCTCTAAAAGCGGAGAAGATAAACTAAGAATAGCTCTAAAAATAAAGTAGGGGGCTCTTCGCCCCCTTGGTTTGGTCTAACCTTCAAACCCTCTTTGATTTAAATATAACATATGATAATTTGCTTTTTCAAGATAGAGTACAAGCGGTTGTAAAAACGTTTTCAAGCCTTGTGAGCGATAGATATTTTGTCTTGATAGTGCTTCTGAATCATGATAAACTTTAATGAAGTTGTGATTTTTCAAGCCGAGAGCGGAAAAATCACATAGCTGAATTAATCCTGAGTGGAACGAAGGATCCTAATGAACAAAACCACCAAAAAGAAAAAAGGTAGAACTTTCTTGAGCAATACCTTTAAGCTCTGGATTGGAGCACTTATCTTCCTTATTGTCCTTCTTCATCTCTATGTTACAAAGGTCTACCCTAAAATAGTTATCGTATCTAGTGAAGTTATCCTGGGTACAGTATTAGCCTTGGTAGCTTACCTGTGGGTCCAAGAACTTAGAGATAGATATAGACTGCAGTCTTTTAATGAGGTCCTTATCGCTGCCCAGACGAGACTACAAGAAGCAGAAATTAATACTATTGCTGTTCTAATCCTAACTGAGGAAGCAAAAGATCCTTATGTGCGTGGTCATACTAAGAGAGTATCTCAATATGCTTTGGCTATAGCCAAAGCTATAGGTCTTTCTGAAAAAGAGCAAAAGATTATAGAACGAGCTGGCATATTGCATGATTTAGGAAAGATAGGTATTGATGATAGTATTCTGAATAAACCCGGTAAACTTAATGACCAAGAGTGGAAGATTATGAAAGAACATCCTCAAAGAGGTTTGGAAATAATCGCGCCTTTACAATTCTTACCTGTTGAGAAGGAGATAGTTCTTCATCACCACGAAAGATATGCTGGAGGAGGATATCCTGAAGGAATTAAGGGTGAGGAAATATCCTTAGGAGCACGGATTATGGCAGTTGCTGATACCTTTGACGCTATGAATTCAGCAAGGCCATACAGAGATCCCCTGTCTAAAGATACTATTCTGGCAGAGTTAGAGAAAGTCTCGGGAACCCAATTAGATCCTATGGTAGTAAAAGTATTTTTAGAATTACTTCAGAAAAATCCCGGTTTCTGGGAAAGGGATCAGGAAGACAAATGTTAAAGATGTCCTTAGAAGATATTATGTGTGAGCATCCTATAACAGTAAAAGAGGATGTCACCGTGGGAAATGTAACTCATTTGCTCTTTCGCTATCGCATACACGGGATATTGGTAGTGGAGAATGACGATAAGCACAAATTAATAGGAATTTTCACTACTACAGATTTACTTAGACTTATCGATGAGGCCCTTTCTAAGGGAGGCCATAGAGAAGATGCCTTAAAAGAAATCGCCAAACAATCTGTAGGTGATTTGGCAAGTAAGTGTATAGTATCATTTCAAAAAGATACCAAGATTACAAAAGCAATAGCTATCATGCATAAGAAGAATGTCCATACTATACCAGTTTTTGATAATGAGAAACTTGTCGGTGTAGTAGGAAGTCACGATATTCTAAATATAACCTTGCACTATTATTGAAAAGTCGCTAGTTAAGGCCAGGTCCCACCCGAAATTACCTCATTTTTCACTAGAAGCAATCGACACTATAAGTTTCTTAATTTCGTTTGTATCTTCTTTTTTTATCTTAGAGAATTCTACGCCGGTATCGTAACGGGTACGATCTTCATCAGAAGGGTCTTTTTTGACAAATACCCAGTTTACTCTTCCTTTGCAGGCTATAGGTTCTTTTGTTATTCCATAGAGGTCTAAGTCGATTATAGAAGAGGGTTCTATTCTTTCTTCAAGAATGAATCTTATACCTCCGGCACTGAGATTCTCAACGTGGGTAGAGATTATATGCTTTTGAGGCCCGTGGATAGTTATCTCACAAGGAAATTTTGTCCTTACAAATTTTCTTCTTTCTTTGCTATCCCAATTCATAGCTGGCTTCTCCAATTAAAATGTAGCACATTAAAAACCGTATTTCAAACCCTTTCCACATTTATCTTGATGACTATTCTAAATCGTGATA
>CAZHVO010000091.1:0-3490 GCA_964536195.1 uncultured Planctomycetia bacterium | reverse complement strand
CACCACCACCATGAGGATGATCAATCGGATTCATGGCTACTCCTCTTACTTTAGGACGCCGACCCAACCAACGTATCTTACCGGCTTTGCCGTGTCGAAATGAAGCATGTTCAATTAAACCCATCTGCCCTACAGTAGCTCGACAATCTTCTTTTAATAGACGAATCTCACTAGAAGGCATGCGTAATTGAGCAAATCCTCTTTCTTTAGCCATAAGTTGAGCCGAGCTGCCAGCGCTTCTGGCTAAGATACCACCCCTTCCTGGATTTAACTCTATATTATGGACTATTGTTCCCATAGGCATATGTTTTAACTTCATACAATTGCCGGGCTTTATATCCACTTGGGCGTCAGCGGCACTTATTATCTTATCCCCAACTCCTAGCTTATCCGGCCAAATGATATACCTTAGTTCTGCATCAGAATACTTTATTAAAGCAATACGTGCGCTTCTATTAGGATCATACTCGATAGCCATTACCTCTCCAAGAATATCAAATTTATCTCTCCTGAAGTCTATGAGCCTATATTTACGCTTGCTCCCTCCGCCCCGTCGTCTAACAGTTATCCGGCCACGGTTATTTCTCCCACCACTTTTTTTCAAACTGGTGAGTAGAGACTTCTCGGGTTGACTCTTGGTAATTTCGGAAAAATCAGAAATTACTTTAAATCTCAGCGAAGGCGTTACTGGTCTAAACTTTTTTACTCCCATCTTAAAACCTTACGTTATCTTGATTTCAGATCCTTCTTTTAAAGTGACAATAGCCTTTTTCCAAGAAGCAGTCTTGCCAGCTTGGTTATGTCTAAGTTTTTTAATCTTACCTTTAACCATTAAGACTGAAGTCTTTACTACCTTCACCTTATATATCTTCTCTATCGCCCGTTTTATCTGAACCTTATTAGCATTTTTGTCAACATGAAAAGCATACTTTCTGAAAACAGAATCCCGGGCTGATTTTTCAGTAACTAATGGTGACTTAACAATAGAATAAATACTCTTTACGACAGACACTTTTTAATCCTCTCTTCTACATCTCTTAAAGCCTGCTTAGTTAAAATTAATCTTTTGCAATCAACTACTTCTGTAGCATGAATATCGCCAGCTTTAGCCAATAATACCTTCTTTATATTACGAGTTGATAGCTTAAGGTTAGGCTCTAGCTTCTCAACTACTACCCTCACCTTTACCCCATCTAGCTTCAGGTTCTTAACAATTTTGGAAAAGTCTTTGGTTTTATGTGAGGCAACCTTTAAATCACTAAGAATCGAAATCTCCTTATCTCTCAATTTAGCATTAAGCGCACTCTTTAAAGCCATGGTCCTCATCTTCTGAGGTAAATCTTTATGGTAAGAATGAGGCTTAGGACCAAAAGTAACTCCGCCGCCACGCCAAAGAGGAGAACGTATTGAACCTACCCTTGCCCGTCCAGTACCTTTCTGCCGCCAAGGCTTTATCCCACCACCTCTAACCTCGCCTCTGGTCTTAGTTGAAGCCAAACCCTTTCTCTGGTTAGCCAGATAGGTTACTACTGCTTGGTGGATAAGAGCTTGGGAAATCTTACCGTCAAAAACGCGTTTCTCTAACTCTATTTGTTCTACTTCTTTGCCTTGAACGCTTAAAACCGGTAAGCTGAGACTCTTCGGCATCGACGTAGTCTTCTTACTCACCTTCTTCTTGGTGCTCCTCTTAACTCCTTTCTTCTTACTAATTGCTTTGGCACTCATTTTCTTACTCACTTATAATAATTACTTTATCTTCCTCAAACTTACGATTGCACCTCTGGCACCAGGAACGTTTCCTTGAAGAAAAATAAGATCTTTATCCTTATCCACCCTCAAAACTTTTAAGTTCTTAGTTGTGCGAGGACTATTGCCCATATGTCCGGGCATGCCAAGACCTTTAATTATCCTTGAAGGGTAGGCTGAGGCTCCGGCTGAACCTAGACGCCGATGCGTAGTGTGACCGTGTGATCCCGGCTGTCCACTCCAACCATGCCTTTTCATTCCTCCGGTAAACCCTTTTCCTTTAGTCTTAGCTCTTACATCTACCTTTTCTCCAACTTCAAAAATCTCTACACCTATTTGGCGAGGATTAGTTGGCTCCTTGACTTTGGCCGAATCTTTCTTCTCTGCCTCTTTAGTCTCACTATCGAGTTTGTTTTCACTTTCTTCTTTTGGCTCATTAGTTGACTCTTGGGACTCTGCCTTAACTACTTCCACATCTTGGGAAGATTTAACCTTTTTACTCTCTTCTTGAGATTGCTGAGTTTGGCTATCGTCATTAGCAACATCCAAAGATGTAAATGAAAAATCAGCACCCTCTTCTATATCTACTTCTCTAATAAGCTTGTAAGGGCTTACTCCTAATTTATCAAAATAACCCCTTACCGGTCGCTTTACTTTACCAAGTTTCTTCTCTGGAATCTTAAAGCAACCTATTTTTGCTTTTATTTGAGTAGGATACTCTACCTTCTCCAATACATAGACTGGCTCTACCTCTATTAAGGTAGTAGGTAGAAGATTACCTTCCTCATCAAAAACTTGAGTCATTCCGACTTTTTTTCCGTAAATTTCTCTAATCATATTCTATTCCCAAAAATACTCCAGCACAGGCTAATGCCTCAGAAAATACAAATACTCTATCTGTATTTTACTGTGGCTATTACCCTCGAAGCCTCTTAAGTTACACTTCTTGTTTAATCTCTACGCTAACACCTGCAGGCAAATTTAGCTTTCGTAAGGCATCTATTGTTTTTGGTGTTGGTTTATCCAAATCAATGATTCGCTTATGAATTGCTAGCATAAATTGCTCGCGTGACTTCTTGTCAACGTTAGTAGAGCGATTAACAGTGTAAATTTTCTTCTTCGTAGGCATAGGCATGGGACCATTGACCTTTGCTCCAGTCCGCATAGCTACCTCAGCTATCTCTTGAGCAGACTGATCCAAAATCCGATGATCAAACGCTTTTAATTTTATCCTTAGCTTAAGCATAATTCATGCCTTAAACCACAAACTAAATTGCAGTTTATTCCTTTTATTCAATAACCTCTGTTAGTACTCCTGCGCCTACTGTTCTTCCGCCTTCACGAATAGCAAACCTCAATTCTTTCTCTGCAGCTACTGGCTGAATCAATGTAATCTCTAATATCACATTATCTCCTGGCATAACCATTTCTACCCCTTGAGGTAATTGACATGTTCCAGTAACGTCAGTGGTACGGAAATAGAATTGTGGTCTGTATCCGGCAAAGAAAGGAGTGTGTCTTCCACCTTCTTCTTTCTTCAAAGCATACACCTGAGCTTTAAACTTAGTGTGAGGAGTAATTGAGCCAGGTTTAGCCAAAACCATTCCTCTCTCAACGCCCTCTTTCTCTATGCCTCTCAGAAGTAAACCAACATTATCCCCGGCCTGACCTTCATCAAGAAGCTTCCTAAACATTTCGACCCCGGTAACTACTGTCTTACTAACCTCAGGATGAATTCCTACCA
>CAZHVO010000090.1:0-3513 GCA_964536195.1 uncultured Planctomycetia bacterium | reverse complement strand
CAAAAATAGAAGCATCCCAACTCACTTTATAATAAATTTTCTCCGGAGGGGAAGGAATTCCCTTAAGCAACTTAGGATATTTAGAATTTTCAATCGTAACCACACCCTGTTTCATTTTGCTAGTTTTTAATCGGTTGAGGCTAAGCCTCAACCGCAATCTTATTAATCAATGGTCAATATACCTAATTTTTCTCTCAGATTCATAGAAAATATACAGCCTTTTGCAAACCTTTTATAGTCTCTAAAAGATGGGAATACTTCTCCTAATGTATCTTTATCCACAATCGGTGAATTTCTTTCCCCGGCGTAATCAGACAAACTACAATAAGGATACTCAATAATCCATTTAAATGCTTCGTCAAAATTCTCCAAAGCATTTTTGAGACCTTTTGGATAGAGCTCAAGAGGATTTTTCACTTGAATATACACGCTTAAATACTTTAAATATTCATCGTTATCTATCACTCTTGCCTTATAAGGGCCTTGGAGAAATCTGCCAGATTCTTGATATTTAGCGTTAAAATAGGTGGCCATGCCGGTGCCAAACTTTTGCATAAATAACACAAGACCACCTTCAATAATCTCCTTAAGAAGAAGATGAAAATGATTTTCCATCAACGAAAAAGCAATTATCTTTACAAGTGGCCTTCGAGGGGGCCAATTTTTTAGCCAAATTAATTTTTCACCAAATACCGGGCCTACCTTCCTCCTTAGGCTTCTAAAAGGATTTGCAACTGGTATAGAGGTATTGAAATAATATAACATTTGCAAAAAACGCCATCTATCACAAGTTTCCCGAACTATTGCCTGTTTTCTGTTCCCTCTGTTATATACATGTACATAGCTACCTATCGTAAAAACTTCTCTTCTCATATAAGTTAGTTTAATCTGCGGTTGAGGCTAAGCCTCAACCGGGGTTGTTAAAAATATTGGGGGTATCCTTTGTGGATAACCCCCAATAGAGATTCAGAATTTAATCGTTGTTTCCCATGTAAGTAGAAATAACTGTTTTGTTAAGTGCTTCCCGGGTCTGAGCGGTTATAGGGAAAGCGCGGTTGTACCACTTCCCATCCTTACCAGACTCTTGCGGCGCGCCAACAAATAAGCCATTTTTACCTTCAATTATGCGAAACCCTTTGATTACAAATTCATCGGCTATTGCAACATCGCATATAGCCTTTGTGGCTCCTTTGCCGTCAAATTTGTGAATCCTTGTAACTTTAAAATCTAAAGCCATCTCACCCACCTCCTTCAAATTTTGTGAAGCAAAATTTGATCCTGAGATTGCGCATATAGTAAGCAATCGAAGGATCTATCCCCTTACTTAATAGACGTAATAGGCAGAAAGATTCTTTCAAAAATCTTTACTTTTTTTAAATAAAAAGGTTTAGATTAGCTAAAGAGTCGGTTGAGGCTAAGCCTCAACCGGGTAAAGGGCTAAAGATGAGGGGATTTAAATCGGTCTTTTAGGCGATTGGAGATTTCGTCGTCCTCATCGTGAGAGTGACGACGCCAGGAATCAAGTACCATGATAAAGGTCCGGCCGTTTTCGCTTTCAAATGCCCAACCTATACCCAAAACAAGAGTGGCTACCAGACATTGCATAAAATACTTCGGCAGTAGAAATGAGATGATGAAGAATATGATTGCCCCGGCAAGAAATAGATTTTTTTTCATTCGACTCCCTCCTCCTCTGCCAATAGCACTTTTATCATTCTTAAGCAGTGTTTTTGCTTTATTTACAAGCCCCGAGGGGACTTTCCCTCCTATACTACGAATATTTGATTTCTTAGCTTCAAAGGCTAGATTAAGCTGGCTAAGGCAGAAATTACATTGTGAAAGATGTTCTTCAACATCTTTACGTTCCTGGCCACCCAGCTTACGCTCAAGATAATCCAGCAAAACTTCCTGATCAAGGCATTGAGGAGTTTTTTCAATATTACTCAACTCTTTTTTAAGGTAGTTTTTAAGATACTCTTCTATTTTTCGCATTTTCCTCTCCTCTTTAATAGACGAAATATCTCTTCTTTTTCTTTCATAAATCTTTTAAACCTCTTTTTTCCAACTCTTTCTTAACCTTTTCTTTAGCCCGGGCGATTACAGTTGATACGGTATTTACCGGTACAGCAATAATTTCAGCAATTTCTTTATGGGTTCTGCCTTCAATAAGATTAAGAGAAATAACAATCTTTTCCTTAACCGGCAAAGTATCTATAATGCTACCTAATACATTCAATAAATCCCTTTTGTATAATTCCTGTTCAGATTTATCATCTTTCAACACCGGCATCTCTACAACTAGCCTCTTATCTTCTTTTATTTTACGCCGCATAAAATCAACTGTTTTATTGGAAGCTATTACCGCCAACCAACTGGCAATTGTTTTTATATCTTTGAGCTGGAAGAGCTTACCGCCGTTTAAAATAGATACGAATACCTCTTGAAAAATGCAATCAATACCATCCTGGCTGAACTTAAAGTTGCTAACTGCCAGACGCTTTCTTATTGCCCAATAAATCAGCCTTGAATACTTTTGGACAAATATATCCCAGGATTTTTTATCCTTCTTTAGGCAGCCTTCTATTATTTTGTTAACTTTCATAGTCAAAACTTGATTTTATTATATCACCAGCCTCTTAAATTCCCAAGGTCTTAGATATTTGAAAATCTAGGCGGTTGAGGCTAAGCCTCAACCGATATGGGGTGGAGTTAGTCGGAGAAGGCCTTATCACTAAGAAGGCCTAATTTCTGGAAGTCGGCAAAAAATTTAGGATACATTCTCATCGTAGTTATGAATTTCCCCTTTATCTTGCCTTCGGGAGTCTTACCTTGACTCTTAAATACAAATAAATCCTGAATTATGATTTCTCCCCGCTCTATGCCTCTTACTTCACTAATATGGGTTACCCTACGCGAACCATCAGGAAACCTCTCCTGCTGAACAATTATGTCAATAGTATTAGAAATCATCTTCCTTATCTCCTCAATAGGCAATTTTATCCCTGAGGAAAGTATTAGAGTCTCCAGACGACTGACTATTTCTTGGGGGGAGTTGCCATGGATTACGGCTAAAGTACCTTTGTGTCCAGTAGACATAGCCTGAAGCATATCCAGGGCTTCCGGTCCTCTTACTTCGCCAACAATTATCCTATCCGGACGCATCCGCAAAGAGTTCCTTATTAAATCCCGCAAGCTAACTTCGCTATTACCAGCTTCATCGACAGACCTTGTCTCTAAAGAAACTATATTTTTATTGTGAAGCTTAAGTTCAGCGGTGTCCTCTATAGTAACCACCCTCTCCTCTTCGGGGATATGGAAAGAGAGCATCTCCATAGTAGTGGTCTTCCCGGCTCCGGTTGCGCCGGAGAAAAGTATACTTAACCTTCCATTTATACAGGCGATCAAAAAGTCAGCCATCTTCTGACTTAAGGCGCCCCGATTTACTAAATCCTCAAGGCTTTTTATCTCTTGAGAAAACTTTCTGATAGTAATTGCCGAACCAAAACGAGCTAA
>CAZHVO010000089.1:0-3560 GCA_964536195.1 uncultured Planctomycetia bacterium | reverse complement strand
TATTGAATACTAAGAAAAGGGTCGAGTTTGTTAATCTTACTCCTAATGTCGAAAGGATTCTGGCTAAGAGTGGCATTCAAGAAGGCTTATGCTTAGTAAATGCTATGCACATAACAGCTTCAGTCTTTATTAATGATGAAGAAAGAGGCTTAAAAGAAGACTTTAAGCAGTGGCTAGAAGGTTTGGCTCCTGAAGATGTTAATAAGTATAGGCATAATCTTACCGGTGAGGATAATGGCTATGCTCATCTTAGACGTACGATTATGGGTAGAGAAGTGGTAGTAGCAATAACAAAGGGCAAACTGGATTTTGGGCCTTGGGAACAGATTTTCTACGCTGAATTCGATGGTCAGAGGCCTAAGCGTATTTTAGTAAAGGTAATCGGAGAATAATTCGGGACACATCCCAAGTAAAGTTTTCTTTCCAGGTTGGCTTTTTTAATCGGACGTGTCCCGACTAAGTTTTGGGTTGTAATTTACCTACCCTTATTATATAATCCCTTAGTATAAAGAGGCTAGAATATGAATATTCCTTCAAGATATAACTCTAAAGAGGTAGAGCCGAGGATTCTAAAGCAGTGGCTCCAAAGCAATGTCTTTTCAACCCAGGCTGGCTCTAGGAGTAATTATTCAATTGTTATTCCACCGCCAAATATTACTGGTATCCTTCATATGGGTCATGGTTTGAATAACACAATTCAAGATGTGTTAATTCGCTACCAAAGAATGAGAGGGTGTCAATCTCTCTGGATGCCAGGAACTGATCATGCTGGTATTGCTACTCAGAATGTTGTCGAGAAAGAACTAGCAAAAGAAGGCTTGGGCAAGGAGAAAATCGGCCGGGAGGAATTTACCAAAAAACTCTGGGCCTGGAGAGATAAGTATGGTTCAACAATTATTGATCAACTTAAGAAGTTAGGAGCAAGCTGTGATTGGCAAAGATTACGTTTCACCATGGATGATCGGTATAGCAATGCCGTAAGGGAAGTTTTTATAAAGCTCTACAAAAAAGGCCTAATCTACAGAGGAAATTACATTATCAACTGGTGTCCGAGGTGTAAGACTGCTTTAAGTGATGAAGAGGCAGCCCATAAGGAGATTGATGGCCAGCTATATTATATAAAGTATCCGGTTAAATCTAGCCACGATTTCGGAAAGGATAAAAAATATATAGTTGTAGCTACAACAAGGCCAGAAACAATGTTAGGCGATACTGCAGTAGCTATCAACCCCAAAGATAAGCGCTATAAATGGTTAAAAGGGGGTAAAGTTATACTGCCAATAGTTGAGAAGGAGATACCAGTTATTGAAGATGCGGCTATTGATCCTGAATTTGGTACCGGAGTAGTTAAGGTAACTCCGGCTCATGATCCTGCTGACTTTATCCTTGGCAAAAAACACAATTTAGAATTTGTAAATATAATGAATGAAGATGCCACTTTAAATAAGAATGTCCCTGGTGATTTTATTGGCCTGGATAGATTCAAAGCCAGAGAGGCCTTGATTAAACTCCTAAAAGATAAGAAGTTGATTGAGAAAAAAGTACCTTACGCTATAAGTGCCGGACATTGTTACCGTTGTCACACAATAGTTGAACCGCGAATATCCTTACAATGGTTTGTAAAAATGAAGCCTTTGGCTACTGGAGCAATAAAAGTTGTTGAAGAGGAAAGGATAAAATTTTATCCTCAGAGATGGAAAAAGGTTTATCTTAATTGGATGTATAATATTCGAGATTGGTGTATATCGCGCCAAATCTGGTGGGGTCATCGTATACCAGTATACTACTGCCTTGATTGTCGAGAAAAAAGCGATCAGGACAGCCAGACCGGAGTAATCGTATCTAAAGTAAATCCTGAGAAATGTCCCAAATGCGGTTCAACGAACTTAGAACAAGACAAAGATGTTTTGGATACTTGGTTTTCAAGCTGGCTTTGGCCATTTGCAACCTTTGGCTGGCCGGATAAGAAAAAAGAACTCAAATATTTTTACCCTACGAATTGTCTTGTTACCGCCTCGGAAATCCTATTCTTCTGGGTTGCTCGAATGATTATGGCCAGCTTAGAGTTTACAAAAAAGATTCCTTTTAAGGATGTATTAATACACGGGACCGTAAGGGATGAGCAAGGAATAAAGATGTCAAAGTCACTGGGTAATATAATTGACCCCTTAGAGATTATCGATAAGTTTGGCGCTGATGCTTTAAGATTTTCTTTAATGCTTCTTGCTGCCAGTGGTTCAGATGTTTATTTAAACGAGGAAAAGTTTTTAGTAGGAAGGAATTTCTCCAACAAGATTTGGAATGCTACCCGATTCATTCTTTTAAAAATTAAAGAGAGTGGTTTTAAGGTAGAAGATCTTAAGTTTAAGGATCTTGATTCAGTTGATAGCTGGGTATTAACTGAGTTAAACAACACCATTGATCAGGTTTCAAAAAAACTAGATAATTACTCGCTGAATGAAGCAACCAAAGAAATATATGACTTTTTCTGGCATGTGTTTTGTGATTGGTATATAGAGATTGCTAAAGATAGCTTTAGTGTCGGTAAAGCAAAGGTATTAGTTTACGTTCTTCTGAACTCAATGAAATTACTGCACCCGGTAATGCCCTTTATTACTGAGGAGATTTTTTCTATAATTGCAGAACATACCAGTCTTTGTTTGGATAAAACAATAGTAAAGGCAACCTGGCCTAAAGAATACAAACTTAAAGCTGGGGGGAGAGAAGTTGCCTCTATTATTAATACGATACGGAACTTACGTAATATAAGAGCTGATTTAGGCCTGGGCCAGAAGAAAGTAAAGCTAGAGGTGTGTTTAAGCCAGAAAAACAAAAAGTTTTGGGAGGAAAATATTGCTTGGATAAAACGCCTTACCTTTAGTGAATCAATAAGTTTTGCAGGAGAGTTAAAAAGAGTGCTCTACGAGAGCGAAGGCTTAGCTTTAAACTTAGACATAGAGGTAGCAGATTTAAGTACTTTTCGTGCTTCTTTAGATAAGAAGGTTAACAATTTAGATAACGTTTTTAAAAAGGCAAGTGAGAAATTAAATAATAAGAAGTTTCTCGAGCGGGCTTCTCCTGATATTATTGATAAGGAGAAGAGGAAATTTGAGGAGATCTCAGCAAATCTTATGCGCTTACGGGAGTTAAAAAATGTCTTTAAGTAAACATATTCAATCTCTGGTTAAGAGTGCTTTAAGAGAGGATGGTTGTCAAAGAGACATAACCACTGTTTTTGCTATTTCTTCTAAACTTAAAGGAAAGGGAGTAATCGTTGCCCAGGAGAAAGGTGTACTCTCAGGAATAGAGGTAGCTAAGGCAGCATTTAAACAGCTTAACCAAAAAGTAGTATTTAAAGCCCTGAAGAAAGACGGTAGTGCTTTTAAAAAGGGTGAAAAAATCGCCATTATTCAGGGAAGTTTGCGAACAATCCTTACTGGTGAACGAGTAGCTTTAAACTTTTTATCACTGCTTTCAGGAGTCACTACTTTAACCAGAAAGTTTGTTGAAAAAGTTAAAGGCATAAAGGTTAAAGTCAAGGATACTCGCAAAACCATACC
>CAZHVO010000088.1:0-3578 GCA_964536195.1 uncultured Planctomycetia bacterium | reverse complement strand
GGAGCGCGTCTTTTCTCACCAAGTACTATTCTTCTTAAAGCAGGAGTTACTATTCTCTTTGGCATATCTTCTATTATATCACAGTATTCCAATAGGATATACGTCCTATTGATGTCACGAGTAATCTCGGTTGAGGCTTAGCCTCAACCGGCCTTATGAAACCCTATCTGCCGTTTTGGTTTATCTGGAATAGATACGAGCTGCTGAATCGCCTCAAAAATAGCACGGATTTCTGCATCATGCTTCTCCATCTTCCCTTCAAGCTGATTCAATTTATAAACCAGGTTTTTATGAAAATTCATAATTTTACGCAACTCAACAAACGCACGCATAATCGCTATATTTACCTGTATGGCCCTTTCACCGCTGAGAACGCTTGAAAGCATAGCAATGCCTTGTTCGGTAAAAGCAGCTGGCGTAGCTACAGAGTGTTTTAATCTTTTGAACCGGTCACAAACTGTGACCAGTTCCCTTGTTTCACTTTCCGTCAATCTAAACATAAAATCATCGGGGAACCGTCTTATATTTCTCTTAACAGCCTGATTTAGCGCTTTTGTCGTAACGCCATACAATTGTGCTAAATCCCTATCCAACAATATCCTATTACCCCGAATACAAAGCATCTTCTCTTTAATCAATACCTTATCGCCTAATGATTTCATCCAACCCCTCCCTGAAATAAACTTTTTTTCTCATTCTTTATGTAAGCAGTTTAAAGCTCACTTAAACCAGCCTTTTTTGAAGCCCTATCTACCCCCTGATGTGCAATCGGTTGAGGCTTAGCCTCAACCGGTTAAAAAGTAATATTTTCATAGTGGTTAATGCGTCTAACTCGATAATTATTGTCTAAAACAATACAAATCGCATCTATCTTGTATTTTCTCTTCCATCTTTTCTTAGCTACGTAAGCCCTGGCATTATTGATAAGCTTATTTTTTTTACTTCGATTAAACGACTCCTCTGGGCTACCAAACATTTCTCCCTTTTTTGTTCTTACCTCTACAAATATTAATATGCCCTTATATAAAGCAATTAAATCAATTTCAGCACGCCTTGTCCGATAATTTTGTCCAATTATAGCGTATTTATTAGCCTGTAAGTATTTTTTTGCTATCTCCTCTCCTAACCGGCCGGTTTTAAGGTTCTTTGTCTTATTAGAAAGATCTCTCTGAATGATTTCTGGATTGCCTTCTTTAAAAATACTCATAAACCTTCTGCCTGAATTTTTGGCCTGTATTGTAAAGCTTCTGCCATATGGGCTACACTTATTTCCGGTAAACTCTCTAAATCTGCCATAGTCCTTGCCACTTTTATCATTTTGAAATAAGAACGTGCCGAGAGCTGAAAAGCAATACCAGCTTGGCGTAATAATTGCTTTACCTCTTTTGAAAGCTTGCAATATTTTTTAATATGCGCGTTTTTCATCTCTGCGTTACTATAAATATCATCTTCTTTGAAGCGAGCCTGTTGAATTTTTCTAGCTGAAACTACGCGCCTTTTTATCTGTTCTGAAGTCTCTAAGCGTATCTTAAATTGTTCATCCTCAGATAGCTCCTTAACATTAACTGCCGGAACATCAACATGTAAATCGATGCGGTCTAACATAGGGCCGGAAACTCGTTTCCTGTATTTCTCTATCTCCCTTTGCGTGCATACACAAGGCTTTTTAGGATGATGTAAGTAACCGCACGGGCAAGGATTAGCCGAGGCTATCAGCATAAATTTACAAGGATACCTTACTCTTTCTCTACTGCGGGAAATGGAAACCTGGCCATCTTCTATAGGCTGTCTTAATGCTTCTAAGACACTACGCGGAAATTCATTAAACTCATCCAGAAATAATATTCCACGATGGGCCAAACTTATTTCTCCAGGCTGGGGCCTTGTACCTCCGCCAATAAGGCCAACTTGAGAAATAGTATGGTGAGGTGACCTAAAAGGGCGTGTTTTAATAATAGAACCTTCTGGTGGAATACGGCCAGCAGCCGAATATATTTTTGTAACCTCCAACTGCTCTCCACCCATTAACACCGGTAAAATACCTTGAACTGCCCGTGCCAACATGGTTTTACCTGAACCAGGGCTACCGGACATAAAAAGATTATGCCCTCCGGCAGCTGAAATCTCCATTGCCCTTTTTGCCTGCTCCTGGCCTAAAATCTCTGCCATATCAAATTCAGCCCTAATAACGCTTTTTTCTTCATCTGTTTCTTTAAACTTAACCGGTTGGATTACGACCTCGTCTAGTAAATAAGCTAATAAATGATTTAGATTTTCGATAGGGTAAACGTCTATTCCTTTAACAACAGCTGCTTCGTTTGCGCATGATTTTGGCACAAATATATTTTTGATTCCCTTTTCTTTAGCAAATAATGCTAATAGCAATGCCCCTTTTGTATGACGTAATGTTCCGTCAAGAGAAAGCTCACCAAAGAAAAGGCTATCTTTGGGAATTTTAAATTGAATAATTGATGCTAAAATACCTGCCGCTATAGGCAAATCATAGAAAGAACCCTCCTTAGGAACATCGCCCGGCGCTAAATTAACAACAATTCTTCTTGAGGGAAATTCAATATTTGAATTTATGACTGCGGTTCTAACCCTTTCCTTGCTTTCATCCACTGCTTTACTGGGTAAACCAACAATTTCAAAAGCAGGCAACCCTCTATTTGCAACATTCACTTCCACATCTATGCCAATGGCCTCAAGCCCTGAATTTGACGCTGACAAAACCTTAACCAACATATAACTCTCTCTCCTTTTATTGAGTCTGTTTAGCCGGTTGAGGCTTAGCCTCAACCGGCCTTTGATTGCATCTCCCGGTATTTATATAATATTCTCCTCCCTCTTCCAGCAATAAACCCCTTAGTTGCATAAGAGAAAGTATGGTACCTATTTCAGCAACTGACTTTTTTATAAAACGAGATAGCTCGTCTACCTTCATAGGCTCGCGTTGTAATTCTTCTAATACGGTTTGCTCAATACTATTTAAACTTGGCAATCGCGATGAAACTTTTGGAGATTCGAATCGAATCGTATCATAACTTGCCAATACATCTTCCGAACTAGTTACAATATCAGCACCGTCCTTAATAAGTTGTAAAATACCCTGTGAATTTAAGCTAGTAAGAGGTCCAGGAACAACGAGAAGCCTTCTTTTATAACTTTTAGCAAGACCGGCTGTAATCAAAGAGCCGCTTTTTTTACCTGCTTCAACGACCATAGTTGCCTTAGATAAACCGGCGACAATTCTATTTCGTTTAGGATAAGTCCATATAGCCGGCGGGAAACCCCCTTTAAACTCTGATATGATTAACCCGTTATTTTCTAATATTTCATTATATAAACTCTCTTGATGTTGAGGATGAATTATATCAATTCCACATGGCATAACTGCAATGGTCCTGCCTCCGACATCTAGCGCCGCTTTATGTGCGGTTGCATCAATTCCGTACATAAATCCGGAAACAATTGCTATTCCCGCATTTGATATTTCTGATACTAATTTGATAGTGATTTGCTTACCATAAGCTGTCATCTTTCTTGAACCCACAACTGCTAAACAATTCTCAAAAATA
>CAZHVO010000087.1:0-3594 GCA_964536195.1 uncultured Planctomycetia bacterium | reverse complement strand
TCTAGTCGACCCATTCGACAATACTCAGGGTCGATGCTGAGTATTTTCGAAGCATCGAATTAATACTGAGGGCATAAAATGCCCGAAGTATCTTATATACAACTTAAGCAGAAATTATCCCTAAGGCTTTCTCATTATCATTAGCAGAAAAAATAATGATTGCAGATTTGCCTGGTTCATAGGTTGTTCCGTATATATAATCTAAATCAAGACCATTTCCTTTTAATTTGGAAGCAAGGAGCTGAAGCTGTCCTACTTCATCTGGCATCTCTACGATTACTATCTCTCTTTCCTCTACCGTACCTTTAACCGATAGAAGCTCTTTTGTCTTAGCATTATCAGAAGTTAATAGTCTAAAAACCGCCTTGCCATTAACAGCCCATGCAGATATTGCTCGGATATTAACTCCATTATCCTTAATTATACTAGCTATCTCTTCTAGCTCACCTATCTTGTTTTCGCCAGTGAAAATAAGCTCTTTACCTTTTACCGCCTTCATCAGCACCTCCTCAATGAGACTTGCATTTTTTTACTAAAAAATGCATAGTCGAATTGATACTGAGGGCATGAAATGCCCGAAGTATCTTATATATTTAGATAGGACCTATCCCCTTTAACAAGTTAGGAGATTCTACCATTTAGATTTTACCCTGTCAATGATTGTTGAGGTTTGACCTCAACCAAGGTTATGATAAAATAGGTGATATGAAAAGCTACAAGCTAAAAACTCTTAGCCAAAGTCCTATTGTTAACTACAAGGAAAATTTGAATTCTCAGCAGTTAAAAGTGGTCGAGAAAGCTTACGGTCCATCTCTGGTTCTAGCTGGAGCCGGAAGCGGCAAGACAAGGGTATTAATTTATCGCCTGGCCTATCTTCTTGAAAAAGGTATTCCAGCCGAAAATATTCTCTTAGTAACCTTCACCAACAAAGCATCTAATGAGATGATTAACCGGGCTGAGGTTCTCCTTAAATCCTCTCTTAAAAATCTTTGGGCCGGGACTTTCCATCACATTGGAAATGTGATGTTAAGAAAAGAAGCCCAAACTATAGGTTATTCTTCCAACTTTACTATTGCTGATACAGAAGATGCCAAAGACTTAATTGAAGACTGCCTTGAAGATTTAGGTTTTTATAAACGTGAGAAAATGTTCCCTAAAAAAGGTTTAATTTATAATATCTACTCTTTGGCTGCTAATTCACAGAAAGATGTCGACGAGGTTATAGCCGATAAATATTCTCATATTGAAGAATACACACCACAAATTAAAAAAATTGTTGCCGCCTACAAAAAAAAGAAAAAAGTTGCCAATATTATGGATTTTACAGACCTGATTACTAATTGGCTGGAAATTTTACAGAATAAAGATATTTGTGAAAAATATGCTGAAAATTTTCAATATATACTCGTTGATGAGTATCAGGATACAAATAAACTCCAGTTTGAAATCCTAAAACTCCTCTCCTCTTACCATAAGAATATTCTTGTAGTCGGTGACGATGCCCAATCAATATACTCCTTTAGGGCTGCTGATATAAACAATATTCTAGATTTTCCAAAAACCTTTGAAGGAACAAAGGTATTCAAACTCCAAATAAATTACCGCTCTCCTCCACCAATACTCTCTCTGGCCAATGAGATTATAAGGCACAATGTTAATCAATTTCCTAAAGATTTAGAAGCTATAAAAAAAGGCGGTGAAACTCCTTATGTAGTAAAAACAAAGGATGTATACCAGCAAGCTAGGTTTATCGGCCAAAGAATATTGGAGTTAAATAGCGAGGGCACACCGTTAAAAGAAATTGCAATTCTCTTTCGTTCGCGCTTCCAGGCTCTGGAAATAGAAATGGAACTTCTAAAAAGAAATATTCCTTATATTGTCCGCGGCGGCTTAAGATTTTTTGAACAGGCACACATAAAAGATGCTTTAAGCTACCTGAGAATAATTATCAACTCTGCCGATGAGCTCTCCTTTAAACGAGCTCTTTGTCTGCAGAGAGGGATTGGAAGAAATTATGCCTATAAAATATGGGATAAACTAATTAATGAAAAAAAGAGTATCTCAACTATCAAAGATAGTTTGCCAACAAGGCAACGTGGTGGCTTTAAGGAGTTTACCTCTATTTTCGAAGCTTTGAGAAAGATAAAAAGTCCAGAAACTGCCTTGCGAAAAGTAATAGAAACCTATCAAGATTACTGTTACTTGTCTTTTGATAATGCTGATGAAAGAATTCTTGATTTAGAAGAATTAGCTAAACTGGCCACTAATTACTCAACAGTAAAAGAGTTCCTGCTTAATTTTAGCTCTTTCGAAGAATTTAAAGGCGAAAGTTTACTCGGGAGTTATGAGAAAGGCCAAACCTTAGTCCTCTCGACTATTCACCAGGCAAAAGGATTAGAATGGGAAGTAGTCTTTATTGTCGGATTTTGTGAAAGTAGTTTTCCTCACCCTAAAGCCCAAAGCAACGCAGGAGCCTTAGAAGAAGAAAGAAGATTGTTTTATGTAGCTACAACCCGAACTAAGTCTATCCTGTATATAACCTATCCTCAGACCAGATACACCTTTAAAAATGGGCTAATCATCACCCGGCCGTCAATGTTTCTTTATGAGTTGCCAAACCCGATATATGAAGAGATAATATTAGAAGAAGACCGAGGGGTAGGTATCTTATGAATAGAAAGTTAAAAAAGCTGATCATCACCTTAAAAGAAAAAGGGGAAACCTTGGCTTTAGCCGAATCTTGTAGCGGCGGGTATGCCTCTTATCTTTTAACAAAAACTCCCGGAGCATCAGAAGTCTTTAAGGGATCAGTTGTTGTTTATTCTCTCGAAGCAAAAAATAAGCTTTTTGGAATTTCCTCCTCTATTTTAAAAAAAACCCAAGGGGTATCAAAGGAAGTGGTTTTAAAATTAGCTACAAGGGTACGGAAAAAATTTAATGCTGATATTGGCGCTTCTATAGTAGGATTTGCCGGTCCAAGTGTAAAGATAAAAGCACAAGTAGGCACTACCTTTATAGCTTTTAGCAGTAAAAATAAAAAGGAAGCAAAAAAGATAATTATTAAAGGAAGTAGAGATATGGTAAGAAAAAAAGTAAGCCAGCGCCTAATAGACCTAATTTATAAAGCCTATGTTGGGACCTGATCTCAACCAAAGCCAACCATGAGAGCCTTTATAGCTATCGACTTACCTAAAGAGACAAAAATCAAAATAGCTGAATTAGAAAGTGATTTGGAAAAGTGTGACTTGGCTTTTAAATGGGTAAAGCCAGAAAACCTTCATCTCACCTTAAAGTTCTTAGGAGATATCGACCAAGAACAAGTTAGCAAAATTAAAGAAACTATTAGTAAAATATCTGGTAAGTTTGCTGCTTTTGAGGCAAGCTTTAACGGTTTTGGCTTTTTTCCAAACCCGAGAAAACCAAGGGTATTTTTTATCAGCATTGACAAGGAAGAATTCCTTAAAAGCATCGCCAGAAGGTTAGAAGAAGAGCTGGAAACTTTAGGTTTTGATAAAGAAAATAGATTCAAATCTCACATTACCTTAGCCCGAATAAAAGATTTAAAGAATATTGAAAGTCTTAAAGCAAAAATTA
>CAZHVO010000086.1:0-3672 GCA_964536195.1 uncultured Planctomycetia bacterium | reverse complement strand
TAGGCGATATTAATTTCTATGTTCCAATATCAGAATATGGATTTGTTGAAACAATGCACCATTCAATTTGCCATTGTTTAGTCGATATCATTATAAAGAAAAAAGCTAAATTAGTAGAAAGAGCAGGGTGCCATGAATAAGAAGACTATTTTAGTTACTGGTGGGGCCGGGTATGTTGGAGCAGTTTTAGTTCCAAAATTATTAGATAAAGGGTATAAGGTTAAGGTGTTGGACCTTTATATTTACGGCAAAGATGTTTTAGACACGGTTAAAGATAACCATTGTTTAAAACAAATAAAAGGTGATATACGTGATCAAGAATTGCTTAAAAATCTTTTGCCGGGGTGTGATGCGGTTATCCACCTTGCTTGTATTTCTAATGACCCTTGTTTTGAACTTAACCCTGAACTGAGTCGTTCGATCAACTATGATGCTTTTAAACCACTAGTCCGTATTAGTAAAGAAAGTGGTGTTAAACGGTTTATATACGCTTCAACTTGTAGCGTATACGGGTTAAGCGATGCTCCGGAAGTAACCGAAGACCACCCTTTAACGCCTATTACTGATTATAATAAATATAAAGGCCTTTGTGAACCACTCCTTCTTGAATGTCAATCACCTGATTTTACTACTGTTGTAATAAGGCCGGCAACTGTTTGCGGCTATTCACCGCGTCAACGTTTTGACTTAACAGTGAATATTTTAACTAACCACGCCTTTAATAAGGGTAAGATTACTGTTTTTGGCGGCAAACAAACTCGTCCTAATATTCATATTGAGGATATAACTGATTTATATTGTATGCTTCTTGAATTACCTAAAGAGAAAATTGCCGGAAAGACTTTTAACGCAGGGTATCAGAATCGTTCAATTGCTGATATTGCTGAAGTTGCCCGCGATGTTGTAAGTAAAGAATGTCCTGAGCATAAAAACCTTCAGATATCTACAGTTCCTTCCGATGATCCGCGATCTTACCACATTTCGTCAGAGAAAATTAATCGGGAATTACAATTTATTCCTAAACATACCATTGAAGATGGAGTGAGCGATTTGATAAAGGCTTTTAGAGAGGGTAAGTTGAAAAATTCCTTAACAGATAGTCGTTATTACAATATAAAAACAATGAAAGAAATTAATCTCAAGTAGCATGAAGGTAGATTTACAAAAAAAAGCTAAAGAGTTAAGAAGGATGATGTTTAGGACTATTTGCAGAGGTGGCGGTGGCCATATCCCCGGTTCACTTTCAACTGCCGAAATTTTAGCTGTCCTTTATTATAAAATTTTAAATATTGATCCTAAAAATCCTACTGATCCTGCAAGGGATAGGTTTATATTAAGTAAAGGCCATGCAGGTGTTGCCTTATATTCCATACTTGCTGATAGAGGATTTTTTGAAAAAGCACACCTTGATACCTTTGGTAAATGCGGGACAATTCTCGGTGGGCATCCTGATATGTATAAAGTTCCCGGAGTGGAAGCCTCAACTGGAGCCTTGGGGCACGGATTTCCTTTTGGGCTAGGTATGGCTTTAGCTGCTAAGTTTGATAAGAAGGATTATCGTGTATTTGTTTTATTAGGTGACGGTGAATGCCAGGAAGGAAGTATTTGGGAGGCAGCATTATTTGCCCCTCAACACAAATTGGATAATCTTATCGCGATAATCGACTATAATAAATTTCAAGCTATGAATAGACTTGACGGGATCGTTTCTTTAGATCCTTTAGTTGATAAATGGAAATCTTTTGGTTGGGAAGTGAAAGAGGTTGATGGTCATAATATTTCTCAATTGGAGGATACTTTTAAAAGCATTCCTTTTGCTAAGGGCAAGCCGAATTTAATAGTGGCAAATACTACTAAGGGTAAGGGTATATCATTTATGGAAGATGTTGCTATTTGGCATTATCGTCTACCCAATGATCAGGAGATGAAGATTGCCTGTAAAGAATTAGGCATTGAGGACTTCCAGGAGCAGCTAAATGCGAAATGATTACTTAGCACAATTATATGATCTAGCCAGGGATGATAAGAATATCTTTGCTTTAGTAGCAGATAATGGGGCTATTGTCTATGATAAATATCGTAAGGATTTCGGTGACCGATTCATCAATTTTGGTATTTCTGAAGCAAATATGATTAGTGTTGCTGCCGGGCTTGCTTCTTGCGGTAAGATTCCTTTTACTTATACTATTTCTTGTTTTCTTACTATGAGAGCTTTTGAACAAGTTAGAAATGATGTTTGCTTGCAGAAGATGAATGTAAAGTTAGTTGGAATCGGTGGTGGTTTTGTCTATAGCAATTTAGGCCCTACTCACCATGCAACTGAGGACATTGCTTTAATGAGAGTATTGCCTAATATGACTATTTTTTCTCCGGCTGACGGTCTTGAGGCAAGAAAAGTAACTTCTGCTGCCGCAGCTATTGATGGACCAGTATTCATACGTTTAGCTACTGGCAGCGGACCTGTGGTATATACCCAGGATTATGATTTTCAGGTAGGTAAAGGAGTTATCCTGCATGAGGGAGAAGATGTTGCTATCATCGCTACCGGAGGCATTGTTCATGAAGTACTTAAAGCTGTAGACGAATTAGAAAGAAGAGGGATTTCGCCGCTTCTTATTAATATGCCTACGATTAAGCCTATTGATAAAGAGATAATTATTCAAGCAGCCTCATCTACAGGAGCTATTCTTACTGTAGAAGAGCATAGTATTATAGGGGGTTTGGGAAGTGCAGTAGCTGAGGTAATATCTGAGGAAAGCAGCAATAAGGTTATGTTTAAGCGTATGGGGCTTGAAGGTGTTTTTCCTTCAGGTTATGGGTCTTATCAGGATATGAAAGAGATGAATGGTCTTTCTTCTAGACATATTGTAGAGGAGACAGAAAATTTATATCGAGATAAAAAGAAAGGAAAGATAAAAGATTTAATAGAGGGGTAGATATGGAATTATTAAATATCATAACACCATTACATAAGAAAACGAGTAGGGATTATGTCGGCCGGATGACAGACGAGAAGGTAGCTTGCTCAATAGTAGCTAGAAAGTATGATAAAGATTATTGGGATGGTGATAGAAGATACGGCTATGGCGGTTACAAATATGACGGCCGATGGGGAATTGTTGCTAAAAAGATGGTAGAGCATTATGGACTTAAAAGCGATGCCAAGATATTAGATGTAGGTTGTGGCAAAGGGTACTTACTTTATGAGCTTAAGAAGCTTTTACCTAACGCTATGGTTAAAGGATTTGATATATCAAAATACGGGATAGAAGATGCTAAGGATGAGATTAAGAATGATTTGTTTATTCACAGAGCGCAAGATCCTTATTCATTTAAAGATAAAGAATTTGATTTGGTAATAACTATAACAACTTTGCATAATCTTTATATAAATGAACTTAAAGCAGCAGTACAGGAAATAGAGAGGGTAGGTAAAAATAAATATATTGCTGTTGAGAGCTATCGCAACGAGAAGGAACTTTTTAATTTACAATGTTGGGCATTAACTTGTGAGGCGTTTTTCAACGATAAAGAATGGGTTTGGTTATTTAATGAGTTTGGCTATAAGGGAGATTATGAGTTTATCTATTTCGAATAATTCTCGATACTTGATGCTGGATACTCGACGCTCGTGAGAGGATAACGGATGGTATATAAAAGTTATAAAGATTT
>CAZHVO010000085.1:0-3781 GCA_964536195.1 uncultured Planctomycetia bacterium | reverse complement strand
TAAGGCTTCACCCTTAGCCTGAGGTATCTTTTGGTTATATACCTCCCAGGCCTGGTTTTTTAATTTTTCCCTTTCTTGCTTTGCTTGGTTTACTTCGTTAAAAGCCGGCTTTACTTGCTTAGGAGGGTTAACATCCTGTAATTTGATTTTAACAATTTGAATTCCGATTCCGTAGGAATCAAGAATGCCTTGCATTTCCTTTTGAGATTGGTTGTTTATATCTATACGTTTGGTAGTAAGGACCTCGTTAAAGGCGTGGTTGCCGACAATTCTACGCATCACTGATTCCGAAATGTCTCGTATTGTCTTATCAACATTGCGAACATTAAATAAGGCCATAAAGGGGTCTTTTATTTTAAACTGAACAATCCACTCTAAATCCAAGACATTTAAGTCTCCGGTAAGCATTAAGGACTCATCATTGTATGATTTTTGGCTATATACTGTTTTTACGCCTGAAGAGTGAGTCCGAAATCCAAACTCGCTGGTGTAAATTTTTTCTACCGGTACCGGAATCGCTTTTTCAATTCCCAGCGGCAGCTTAAAATGAAGGCCTGGTGAGGTAGTTTTTACGAATTTGCCGAAACGCAAAATTACCCCTACTTCACTGGGCTGGATAGTATAGAAGGCTCCCATTAAAAGAATGATAACAAGAAAAATTCCTATTATCAAAAATAGGCCTCCACCCTGGGGTTTACGAAAATTAAACTTTTCCTTCAAACTTCGTAAGATTTCATCTGGGCTTTTTTGCTCAAAATCCATAATCAGGAGTATAACACAGAGGGTAGTTTTGGCAAGCTATTTTTTTCTTCTTTTCCCAGGCTAAAATCCTTTATTTTATTAACCACTTAACCGGCGATGTCGGAATCTAGGCCCCGGAAAGCCTAGCCTCCTAATTTGTCCTTTTTTTAAAGACTTGTTCCCTTTTTGATATAAGGCAGGATTTTCTTCTTTTTTTCCAAGGGTTCACCGCTAGCCTTTATGGTGATTGCCTGGCTTTGGTATTTATCCTCTCCGCTTTCAAGGGTAGCCGGTTCAATAGTAAAGACTCCGGGATTGGGAGCAAAAATATGGTAGGTAAAGTTAATGGTTGTTTTTACCAGGCCGTCTTTTGCCGAGTAATTTCGGGATTGGCTTTGTGAAACAACCTTAAGATCTTTAAACTCCGGCAATTTTAATTGGGCTGAAGCTTCTAGGTTCCTTTGCACGATTATTTCATAGGTAAAAATTTCACCGGTCTCAACCTTTTTCTTATCAACCTTAACCTCAATTATTTTTTCTCCTATCCCTAAAGGCAGGGGTTGACCTAAACAAAGGCTCGAAAAAAGAAGGCAGAACCCGATAAGAGCCAGCCTAAATAATTTCAACATGTCTTCCCCTTAATCTTACTTTTTTATCCAGTATAATCTTTAGGGCTTGAGGATACAATTTATGCTCGAGTCTGTGGATTTTTTCCTCAAGTTTTTCCTCACTCATCCCTTTTTTTATCTCTACGGTTTCTTGTAATATTATTGGTCCGTGATCAATCTTCTCATCGATAAAGTGAACAGTTACTCCAGTTACCATGCAGCCATACTTGAATGCTCTTGAAATAGCCTCTGTACCTTTGAAAGCCGGCAAAATTGATGGATGGATATTCAAAATCTTATTATTAAAACTTTTCACAAAGAAGGGAGAGATAACCCTCATGTAGCCGGCTAAAATTACCAGATCAATTCTTTCCTTTTTTAGAACTTTAACAATCTCCCTATTAAATTCCCGGTCGGATTTGAATTCTTTGGGGTTAATAAATATATCTCTTATACCTAAATTTTTAGCCCGTTTGCGCACAAAAGAGTTTTTTTTGTCGGTAATTAAGAGACTTATTTTGGCTTTTAGTTTTTGTTTGCCAATGGCCTTAACTAAGGCTTGGAAATTTGTTCCACTTCCTGAGGCTAATACTGCAATATTTTTTTTCGCTGGCATTAGTTTAAATTTTCCGTAAGATTTTTAGATTAAATTTTTTGCCCTTTTTCTTCAATATCAACTTAGCAACTACATAATAGATGCAAAGCACTGATATGGCAAGAGAAAAGCTTAAAGCCTCACCGTAATTTTTAAAAAAGACTAGGCTAGATACAAAAAGCAATGCTGGCATAAGGAACATAATCAGGCTGGCTAGAATGGTCTTTTTTTCTTCGATTCCAATCTCAATGTTATCTCCGGTTCCTAGGCTAAGGTCATGATTGTCTAAGACCAAAACTTCTTCACCCATACCACAGACACTAGAGAGCTTACAGCAAGAGCACATCTCTTTTTTGGTAAACTTTACCTTAACTTTATTGTTCCAAGCTTCAATTACATTAACAGTTTCTCTAAACATAATAAAAGTTTTAAGTTTTAAGTTATAAGTCTTAAGTTATTTAAGGAATCGAATTGTCAAAACTTATAACTTATTACTTACAACTTATAACTACTCGTAATGCACTTTGTAGGACATTTATTCTTACCTTCTTCTAAAGCCTTCTGGTTTTCTCCCTTTTGGTAATCAATTGTTGAGAGGTTATTTTTCATCTGATAGGCAGAATCCTCTACCTTAGTACAGAGAGTGCAACCAATACAGCCCTTGCTGCAGACTTTTTTTACTTCCAGAGCGGTTTCTCTATTGCTGCAGGCGACATTGTAAATGGGAAGGCCTTGTTTAGCCGGAACAAGTTCAAAGAGGTTACGCGGGCAAGCCTTCAGGCAGGCTCCGCAACCAGTACATTTTTTAAAATCAACATCAATAGCCTGCTCTCGAAGGCTTAGGGCGCCTACCGGACATACTCTTAGGCAATCGCCGAGAGCTAGACAGCCATAGGCACAATCAATTACTCCACCACTTATATTAGCAGCTCGACAAGTATTCGGGCCAAGGTACTTTGATGATACTTTTTTCTCTCCTTGTTTTGCCAAACAGTGACAGATAACTACCTTGGTATGAGGAGAAGTGCAGCCAATTAGCCCTAAAGTTTGGGCTATTTGCTTATTAACTTCAGCTGTGGCTGGTAAGCATCCTGAAAAGACATCACACTTCCCTGTTACAGCTTCGGCAAAGGCTCGACAACCGCTGAATCCGCAAGCACCGCAATTTAATCCTGGAAGTAATTCTAAGATTTTCCCTACCCGGGAGTCTTCCTCTACCTTTAGCTTTTTACTTAATAAAGCTAAGAGCAGAGAGAAAACAAAACCGGTTAAGCCTAAGACCAATATTGGAATTATAATTTTACTCATTTTTACGATGCAATTAATCCAGCAAAACCCATAAATATAAGGGCCAGTAAACCAGCAGTAATTAAAGTTAAAGCGGCCCCTCGAAATATCCGGGGTATATTAACGTATTGGACTTCCTCACGAATTCCAGCCATAATTAATATGACTAAAGAAAACCCTAGGCCACCGGAGAAGCCGAAGACAACTGCCTCTAGAAATCGATAATTTCTAGTTACCATAAATAAAGCTGACCCAAGAATTGCGCAATTGGTAGTAATTAAGGGTAAGTATATTCCTAGCGATTGATAGAGAGAACTAGAGTACCTTCTTATAAACATCTCTACGATTTGAACCAATGAAGCAATAACCAGTATGAAAACTACATATTCGAGGTAAAATAAACCAAACTTAAGCAAAATAAGGTTATAGATAAGCCAGCCAATACTCGTAGCTAGGGTCATTACGAAAGTAACTGCCATACCCATGCCAAAGGCTGATTCAATTTTACCGGAGACTCCTAAAAATGGGCAGATGCCTAAGAAGTAGGAGA
>CAZHVO010000084.1:0-3819 GCA_964536195.1 uncultured Planctomycetia bacterium | reverse complement strand
CGGAACCGAACATATACTTTTAGGTTTATTACGTGAGGAAGAAGGAGTTGCTTCTCAAGTTCTTTTATCAGCCGGAGCAGATTTAAAAGGGATAAGAAAAGAGATATCTACCCTATTGGGCGGAAGTAGCCATCCTCAACCTAATGGGGGAGTTAGTAACCAGGCCGCCTCAAAGACTCCGGCGCTAGATTCTTTTGGCCGGGATTTAACTAAGTTAACTAAAGAAGGAAAGCTTGATCCAGTAATTGGGAGAGAGGTTGAAATAGAAAGAGTTATCCAAATTTTATCTAGAAGAACCAAGAATAACCCGGTTCTTTTAGGAGAAGCTGGTGTAGGTAAGACTGCTATAGTTGAAGGATTAGCCCAGGATATAGTTAAGGGCGATATTCCTGAGACTTTAAGAGGAAAGAGGATAGTAGTTTTGGATTTAGCTTTGATGATTGCTGGAACAAAATACCGCGGTCAATTCGAAGAAAGAATAAAGGCGGTTATGGAAGAGATAAAGCGTTCCAAGGATGTTATTATCTTTATCGACGAGATGCACACTCTAGTGGGAGCCGGAGCTGCTGAAGGAGCAATTGATGCTTCGAATATCTTAAAGCCAGCCCTATCTCGTGGTGAAATTCAATGTGTGGGAGCGACTACTCTTGATGAGTATCGAAAACATATTGAGAAAGATTCAGCCTTAGAGAGGAGATTCCAGCCAATTTTTGTTGAGGCTAATACAGTTGAAGAGACAGTAAAGATTCTGTCAGGCTTAAGAGATAGGTATGAAGCTCATCACCGGGTAAAATTTGCTGATGAAGCACTCCAAGCTGCAGCTAAGCTATCCGATAGGTATATTTCGGGAAGATTCCTTCCTGATAAAGCTATAGATTTAATTGATGAAGCCGGAGCAAAGTCACGCCTTTCAGTCCTAACTGCTCCTAAGGAGATAAAGGAGTTAGAAGAGACGTTAGCTAATATCGTTACTGAAAAGGAAGCTTTGATAAAACAACAAGACTTTGAGAAAGCTGCTCGGCTAAGGGATGAGGAGAAGACTTTGCGGCTTAAACTAGAAGGTTTAAGAAAAGAATGGAGTAAGAAGAGAGATCAGATTACTTCTGAGGTAGGAGAAGAAGAAATTGCCCAATTGGTATCTCAGATTACCGGAGTACCTCTCTATAGATTAGAAGAGAAAGAATCAGCTAAGCTGATGAAGATAGAGGAAGAGTTGGTTTCACGAGTAGTTGGCCAGAAAGAAGCAATTGAAGCAATTGCTCGTTCAGTTAGAAGAGCTAGAGCTGGAATAAAAGAACCACGCCGGCCAATAGGTTCATTTATGTTTTTGGGTCCGACTGGTGTAGGTAAGACTCTCTTGGCTCGGGCTTTAGCAGAGTTTATGTTTGGCAATGAAGAGGCTCTAATCCAATTAGACATGAGTGAGTATATGGAGAAGTTTAATGTTTCGCGTTTAATTGGTGCTCCTCCAGGATATGTTGGTTACGAAGAGGGTGGTCAATTAACTGAGAGGGTAAGGCGTAGGCCCTATTCGGTAGTCTTGCTAGATGAAATCGAGAAGGCTCATCCTGATATCTTTAGCCTCTTGTTGCAGATTCTAGAAGAGGGCAGACTTACTGATAGCTATGGTCGAAGAGTTGATTTTCGTAATACAGTTCTTATTATGACCTCTAATGTCGGAGCCGAAGTCATAAGAAAGAAAGGTTCTCTAGGTTTTAAGGAGGTTAGCGAAGATATCAGCCATGAACAGATGAAGAATGTATTGATGGAAGAGGTTAAAAAGACCTTTAAACCTGAGTTTCTGAACCGTTTAGATGAGATTACTGTGTTTAGAACCCTAACAAAGAAGAATTTAGAAAAAATAGTAGATATTGAGATTTCCTACGTAAACAAACGGATTGTTGAACAGGGTTTCCAGATAGAGTTAACACCTAAATCTAGGGATTTCTTTATTGAGAAGGGTTTTGATCCGGTTTTTGGAGCTCGACCCTTAAAGAGAGTTATCCAGAGGTTCTTAGAAGATCCTTTAGCTGAGGATATAATAAAGGGAAACTTCGTTAAAAGGTTAAAAGAGAGGAAAGAAGGCGAGACCATAAAGATAAAGATAACACGTAAAGGGGAGATACTGAAATTTGAATGAGAAGATGGTCTTTTTTCGTCTCCCTGTTAGTTTTTTGTTTAGTTTACGGTAATTCCTTTGTCCCGACGGGATTTGCATCATCTAGCCAGGAGTTAATCGAGATTGACTTGATTAAAAATCAACTAAAGCTTGTTGATTTTAATCTTGGGAGTTGCAAAGTTAATGGCGAATTTATCTTTGCCTTAGATAAAGATGATAGTTCTTTGATACTGGAATTAGTCGGGAGTAACATTACCTTTGGCGACAAAGGTATTCCTTGGGTAAGGGCGATATTAGTTTTAGGTAAAGACATCGTCGTTATTCCTTACATCTATTCACCTCAATTCATAGCTAATGGCGAGGTTGACTTAGAAAAGAATGAACTTAATCTTAATGTTGAGGGTAGCTGGAAAGAGAACTCTTCTTTTCTAGAGGGTGAGGTAAAAATAAAGGTCAAAGCCTGGGGAGGCATCAGTAGTTTTCTTACCAGCGGTTATTTGGTGGTAGATGGCGGTAAGTATAAGGGTAAGGATTTTACTCACTTACGTATAGACTTTTTAGGGAGATTGCCAATGTTAAATATTACTGATTCCCAGCTTATCCTTAAGAATGGCAATGTTGTAGAAATCAAAGGGGTATTAGACCTGCGCGATTTCTCTAATATACTACCGAGAGCAGAATATAGCCCTCAGAAGGTTTTTATTGACCACTGGCAGTTATTCTCCGGGGATAATGAGAGTATTGGACTTAAGAAACAGATCGATGAGAGGTTTGATGTTTCTGTAAATGCTAATGGTGGAGAAGAAGGAGAGTCAGGGCCCAAGACAGAATTACGTTATAATTGGAAGGATGATAAGTTTTTGAAATTGAGAATGGAGGACAAAGGGACTAGTTTAAGGATAGAAAGTAGAAAGGATTTTTGATGGGATTAATTAAAGGGATAGGGCAATTATCCCACTATATAGGAAGTATTAGCTTTTTTATAAAGAATATTTTCTGGTGGTTATTTACCAAGAAAAGAGATCTTAAGTCCTTAGCCCGAGAGGTAGCTTTCATTGGTATCGGTAGTTTTCCTCTAGTTTCTTTAATTGCCTTTTTCATCGGAATGATAATTGCTTTTCAAACTGCCTACCAATTACAACAACTTAATTCAGAAATTCAGCTGGCTTCCTTAGTGGCTCTCTCTTTAGTAAGAGAATTAGGCCCGGTAATCGGAGCCTTAATTGTTGCCGCAAGAAGTGGAGCCTCTATTACTGCCGGTATTGGTTCAATGAAGATTAGTGAACAGGTAGATGCTTTGGAAGCATTAGGGGTAGAGCCTATAGATTATTTGGTAGTTCCAAAATTTATCGCCTTAATTATCTGTATGCCAATCTTAATTATCTATGCTGATTTTTTAGGTATCGTCGGTGGGTATGTAATCGGGTCAACGAAATTTGCTATTCCGGCTGGTCTTTACTTTAGGATGACCCTTGATGCCTTGAAATTTAAAGACATCTTAAGCGGACTGGCTAAGAGTGTTTGCTTTGGTAGTGTGATTGCCTTTGTCTCTTGCTATGAGGGATTTCGCCCTTTTTCGTCTACTGATGTTTCACGCTCAGTGACTCATTCAGTAGTAAGGTCTTTTATGCTTATTATTATTACTGATTGTATTTTAACGGCACTTTTTTACTTTACTTGGTTATGATAAAGATACGAAA
>CAZHVO010000083.1:0-3897 GCA_964536195.1 uncultured Planctomycetia bacterium | reverse complement strand
TACAGCTTCACGAGTAGCTGAACGGTCATTCATAAAGTCAAGGGAGAAAGGACTTATCAAGTACCATAACCTTAGGGTTGTTTCTAAAGGAAGACATTTTGTGGTTCTCAACAGAAACGGAATGATAAGCATCAATGACAGTAAGGGAATTGAGCTTCAAAGGAATCCTGTTCCTCAAGGATCATCAATTTCTATTGTCGATAACGGAGAAGTCGATAAGGATAAGATATTTGTAAGATGGGATCCTTACTCTTCACCGATATTGGCAGAGTCAGGTGGTAAAGTTAAGTACGAAGATATTATGGATAAAATTACTATCCAAGAAGAGCTAAATACTACTACTGGTAGAAAAGAAAGAGTGGTGGTTGAGTTTAAAGGTGATTACCACCCACAAATTCTTACTCTTTCTAAAGAAGACGAGGTCCTTGGTTTTTACCCTTTACCTACAGGCGCTCATATAATGATGAGCGAGGGCGATGAGGTTGGGGCTGGTGATGTCATTGCTAAGACACCGCGTCTAGTAGCAAAGACTAGGGATATTACCGGAGGCCTGCCTCGGGTAGCAGAGTTGTTTGAGGCCAGACGTCCTAAAAACCCGGCTGTTATAAGTGAAATAGATGGGTTTATTGAATTTGCTGAGGTTGCTGGCGAGAGAAAGATTGTTGTCCGCAGTCCTACTGGAATGAAGAGAGAGTATACTATTCCTACTGGGGCTCACCCTATAGTTTATAGAGGCGATCAGGTTGTTGCTGGGCAACAATTGACTGAAGGCCCGGTAGTTTTGCAGGATATTTTAAGGGTTTGCGGAGATAAAGTGCTGCAAGAACGTTTGGTTAACGAGATACAAGAAATTTACCGTTTGCAGGGTGTAAGGATAAACAACAAACACATTGAGGTTATTATCCGCGAGATGCTTAAGAAGGTAAAGGTTGTTGATTCTGGAGATAGTGAATTTTTACCTGGAGAGGGGGTAGATAAGTGGGATTTTCGTCGTGAGAATGAGCGAATTATCAAGAAGGGCGGTAAGCCAGCTACAGCATCACCGTTGCTTTTAGGCATTACCAAAGCATCTTTAAGCACAAAGAGTTTTATTTCAGCAGCAAGCTTTCAGGAGACTACTCGGATTTTAGCTGATGCTGCTACTGCTGGAAAGGTTGATCATTTACAAGGGCTAAAAGAAAATGTAATCGTAGGACACCTTATTCCTGCCGGGACTGGTTTAAAGAGATATAGAGAAGTTGAGGTGGAAAAATGCCAACAATAATTCAGTTGATAAGAAAAAATCGTATACTTAAGAAGAAAAAGGGAAAGTCTCCTGCTTTAGGTGGATGTCCGCAAAAAAGAGGAGTATGTATTCAGGTAAGAACAATGACTCCTAAGAAGCCCAACTCAGCCTTACGCAAGATTGCTAGGATAAGGTTGACCAATGGTCAGGAAGTTACTGCTTATATTCCCGGTGAAGGGCATAACTTGCAAGAACACTCCATAGCTCTAGTAAGAGGCGGGAGGGTAAAAGATCTTCCTGGTGTAAGGTATCACATTGTAAGAGGAACCCTTGATTGCCAAGGGGTACAGAATAGAAAGAGGTCACGCTCTAAGTATGGAGCCAAGAGGCCTAAGAGTTAAATTTTAAGGAGATAGGTTAATATGAGAAGAAGGAGAGCACCTAAAAGAGAGATAAAAGCAGATCCAAAGTATGATTCTCCGGTAGTAGGGAATTTCGTTAATATTATTATGCGCGATGGCAAGAAAAGCATTGCCCAGAAGATTATTTACGATGCTTTTGATATTATTTCCGAGCGGCTTAAAGAAGATCCGGTAAAAGCATTCTTTACTGCTTTAGATAATGCTCGTCCTCGGATGAATGTTAAGCCTAGGAGAATCGGCGGAGCAACCTATCAGGTTCCTCTAGAGGTAACCAAGGATAAGGGGACTTCGATTGCAATACGCTGGTTAAAGGACTCGGCTTTAAAGAAAAAAGGTAAGCCAATGAAGATTAAGTTAGCTGAGGAAATTATATCTGCTTTTAAGGGAGAAGGTTCAGTAATTAAGAAGAGAGAAGATACACATAAGATGGCAGAAGCCAATAGAGCATTTGCACACTTTAGGTATTAGCATAAGTGAATAGTATAGATACGATTATGAAAAAGGGATTAGACTTAATAAGAAATATTGGGTTCATAGCCCATATTGATGCCGGTAAGACTACGACTACCGAAAGGGTCTTGTTCTATACTGGTCGTACCTATAAGGTTGGTGAGGTTCATGAGGGGACAACCATCACTGATTGGATGGTTCAGGAGAAGGAGAGAGGTATTACTATTACCTCAGCTGCTACTTCTTGCCAATGGCATGATAAGCAGATTAATATAATTGATACCCCTGGGCATATTGATTTTACTGTCGAGGTAGAAAGGTCATTAAAGGTTTTAGATGGAGTAGTAGTTATTTTTTGCGGTGTCGGTGGAGTAGAACCTCAGTCAGAGACTGTTTGGCGTCAGGCTGATAAGTATCATATCCCCCGTATTGCTTTTATTAATAAGTTAGATAGGATAGGAGCTGATTTTTTTAACGTGATTAACGATATGCAGGAAAAGCTACAAGTTACCGTGGCTCCGGTCCAATTACCTATATATAAAGACGATAAGTTTGTAGGTATAGTAGATTTACTTATTGATAAGGCTTTATATTATGAGGGAGAGTTAGGCGAAAACATTCGCCATGGTGAGATCCCTGAGGAGATGAAAGAGTCGGTGATTAAAGCTAAGGAGCGTCTGGTAGAGAAATTAGCTGAGCTTGATAATGAGATTATGCAAAAGGTAATTAACGGTGAAGGAATAACCATGCCGGGAGAATTTAAAGATGCAATAAGGAAATATGTTTTGGTGAATAAATTTGTTCCAGTTCTTTGTGGCTCAGCCTTAAAGAATAAGGGAGTTCAGCAGCTTCTTGATGCTGTTTGCGAGTATCTTCCCTCGCCTCTGGAGGCCGGAGAGTTAATCGGGATAGATGAGAAAAAAGGGGAGGAGCAGATAGTTAAAATCGCAGAGAACTCAACCCTATGTGCTTTATGTTTCAAGGTTGCTACTGATCCTTTCTTAGGAAAGTTATTTTATACACGAGTATATTCAGGTAAGATCGTGGCTGGGTCTCAGATATATAATGTTACTAAGAAGACTAACGAGCGAGTCATAAAGATCTTAAAGATGCATGCTAACAAGCAAGAAGTTATTAAGGAGGCCGGAGCTGGTGATATTGTTTGCTTAGTCGGATTAAAAGATACGGTAACTGGAGATACTCTTTGTGATAGCCGGCATCCAATTCTCCTAGAAGCGATAAAGTTTCCTGAGCCGGTTGTCTCTTTAGCTATTGAGCCTAAGACTAAGGCTGATCAAGAGAAGCTCTTTGCCGGATTGCGGAAGCTTTCTGACGAGGATCCGTCTTTTAAGGTAGTTTACAATCGCGAGACTGGTCAGAATATAATCTCTGGTATGGGGCAGCTACACCTTGAGATTATGGTTGATAGATTAATAAGAGAATTCAACGTAATCGCAAGAGTTGGTAAACCTCAGGTTGCCTATAAAGAGACAATTACCCGTCGGGTCGAGTCTGTAGGTAAGTTTATTCAACAAACCGGAGGCCGTGGCCAATATGGGCATGTAGTATTACTTTTGGAGCCTTTAGGTAAAGGCAAAGGTATTATTTTCGAGAATAAAATAAAGTCAGGTGCTATTCCCAAAGAATACATTCCAGCAGTTGGAAAAGGAGTTCTTGAAGCTGCAGAGAGTGGTGTTTTAGGAGGGTATCCTGTGGTCGATATAAAAGCAACTTTAATTGATGGCTCTTATCATGATGTTGATTCTTCAGAGTTAGCTTTTAAGGTTGCCGGAGAAATAG
>CAZHVO010000082.1:0-3937 GCA_964536195.1 uncultured Planctomycetia bacterium | reverse complement strand
CCTTATGCTTTAGATGTAGCTAGCGGGGTAGAGAGTATGGTCGGCAAGAAAGATAGCCAACTGACAAAGACATTCATAAAAAGGACAAAATATGAAGTTGCCTAACAGAAAAGGATATTTTGGAGAATTTGGTGGAAAGTTTATCCCTGAGACTATTTCTTTATGCTTAGAGGAACTAGAGAAGGCCTATGGTAAGGTCAAAAGAAGTAAGAAGTTTAAAAAGAAATTAGATTTTTATCTTCGCGAATATGCTGGTAGACCTACTTCTCTTTATTTTGCTTCTAATTTAAGCAAGTACTTGGGGATGAAAGTTTACTTTAAAAGGGAAGATCTTCTTCACACTGGTGCTCATAAGATAAATAATTCTTTAGGCCAGGGTTTTCTGGCAGAATTTATGGGTAAGAAGAGAATAATTGCTGAGACTGGAGCTGGTCAGCATGGAGTTGCTGTGGCTACTATTGCTAGTCTTCTAGGTTTGGAGTGTGATATTTATATGGGTGAGGAGGATATAGCTAGGCAAAACATGAATGTATTTCGGATGAAGGTTTTAGGAGCAAAAGTAGTCCCGGTTAAAAGCGGTTCTAAGACCTTAAAAGATGCTTGTAACGAAGCTTTTAGAGATTGGGTAACTAACGTACGCGATACATATTATCTTCTTGGTTCGGTTGTCGGTCCCCATCCTTATCCGATGATTGTTAGGGATTTTCAGGCTGTTATTGGAAAAGAATCAAGAAGACAAATTTTAAAGAAAGAAGGAAAGCTCCCTAGTTATTTGGTTGCTTGTGTTGGCGGAGGAAGTAATTCTCTGGGACTTTTTTACCCCTTTTATAGAGATAAAAAGGTTAAATTTATTGGTGTTGAAGCTGCTGGATTCGGTCTAGATTCCTATAATGCGGCCTCTTTGCTTAAAGGTCAACCCGGAATATTCCAAGGTTCAAAGTCCTATGTTTTGCAGGATAAATTTGGCCAGATAAAGAATGCCCACTCTATAGCTCCGGGATTAGATTATCCGGGAGTAGGGCCTGAGCACTCTTTTTATAAGGTAACTAAGAGGGCTGAGTATGTAGCAGTAAGCGATAAAGAGGCAATAGAAGGGTTTAAGATGCTTTCAGAGCTTGAGGGAATAATTCCAGCTCTTGAGACCGCCCATGCTATCTACTATTTAAAGAAACTAGCTAAAAGAGGAAAAGACAAGATAGCTTTAGTTTGTCTTTCAGGAAGAGGGGATAAGGATTTAGAGATTATCGCGAAGTATAAGGTAATGAAATAAGATGATCAGGCTAGGAGACAAATTCAAAGAGCTAAGAAAAAAAAGGAAAAAGGCTTTTATAGTTTATATTCCTTTTGGTTTTCCTAGTATCAAAGCTACCAAAGGTATTTGCTTAAGCTTGCAGGAAGCCGGAGTAGATGCAATTGAGTTAGGTATTCCTTTCTCAGATCCTTTGGCTGATGGACCGATTATCCAAAAAGCAACTACAGCAGCATTGGCAAAAGGAGCAAACTTAGATAATTTCTTTAAAGAGCTCTCAGGGTTAAAACAGTCTTTAAAAATTCCTGTAGCAATTATGTCTTACTACAATCCTATTTTCAAGTTTGGATTGGTGAAATTCTTGAAAAAAATGAAGCAGCTAGGGGCTAGCGCTTTGATAAATGTCGATATGCCAATCGATGAAGGCGCTAAATACATAAAAGAAGCTAGGAAGCTTAATATAGATACCATTTTCTTTGTTACTCCGGTTACTTCAGCTAAACGCATTAGAAAAATCGCAAAGCAATCACGAGGGTTTATCTACTACATCTCGGTAACTGGTATAACCGGTCCTAAAGATCTAAAGTATGCTTCGTTAGCATCCCATGTTAAGAGCATAAAACGAGTAACCAAGGTACCTGTATGTGTAGGCTTTGGTATTCACAGTAGAAAGCAGGTTGCTAAAATTAATACCTTTAGTGATGGAGTAATCATTGGCAGTAGCGTGGTAAAGTTTATAGAGGAACATCATCGTAAGAGTAATTTTCTGGGAAAGCTCAAAAACTACATAAAATCTCTAAATAGTCCATAGTCCATAGTCCATAGTATATGGTATGTAGTATATAGATTTTTAAAACCAACACTACATACTAAGTACTATATACGATATACGATATACTATTCCCATGTATGAAGTAATAAATATCAATGGCCTAGATCTTATATTTTCTCCCTTCCAAAACATAGAGACTGCATCTTTAGGGGTGTTTTTGCGAGGCGGAGCTCGGTTTGAAGATAGAAAAGTAAAAGGTATTGCTCACTTCTTAGAGCATATGCTTTTTAAGGGTAGCCGTAGCTATTCACATCGGCAGATAAAAAGAGAGATTGAAGGTAGAGGTGGCTCCTTAAATGCTTTTACCGGCCAGGAGATAACTGCTTACTATGCCCATTTTCTAAATAAAAATCTCCCCCGGGCTTTGGACATCCTTTTTGATATGGTATGTAACCCTTTGCTTAAAGAGCAAGAGATTAATAAAGAGCGAAACGTAATTTTAGAAGAGATAAAAATGTATAATGACCTTCCTTCTGCTCGAGCCGGTATGCTTTTAGATTGCTTACTTTGGAAGAATCATCCTTTGGGTGAGGAGATTATTGGGCATGTAGATACAGTTGGAGGAATAAATCGTAAGGATTTAAACAATTTTCGGAAGAAATATTATACACCTTCTAATATGGTTATTTCTTTTAGCGGAGCATACAGTAAAGATAAAATAGTCGACTTATTGGCTGAAAGAATAAGAAAAACTAAACAAAAAGCTAATTTTAAATATTTAAGCCCTTCTCCTTGTCAGGGATTAGAGGTAGGGTGTGAGAAGAAGAGTCTTGAGCAATCACATCTTTGTTTGGGTTTCAGAAGTATCTCTTACCGAAGCCAGAAGAGATTGATCGCACAACTGCTGAATGTAATTTTAGGTGCTAATATGAGCAGTCGTTTATTTGAAGAGTTAAGAGAGAAAAGATCTCTATGCTATGACGTTTCTACTGAGATTAGAAAGTTTAGAGATAGCGGTTCTTTCTCAATACACTTAGGGCTAGATAAGAGTAAATTAACAGTAGCTCTTGAGTCTCTCCTTAGAGAACTAGATAAAATAAAAAGAAAAGAAGTTTCCAGCCGCGAGCTATCCCGGGCCAAAGATTACTTTCTTGGACAGCTGGCTTTGAGTTTAGAACGTCCTCAGGGACGGATGTTCTATCTTGCTGAGAGTTTTTTGACTTTAGGCAAGATTCATAACTTTACCCAAATTAAAGAAAAAGTAGAGGCTATCAATCCAAGAGAAATTAAGAGTTTAGCTTGTGATATATTTAAATTTGAGAATATGTGCGTTTCTTTCGTTGGTAATATTAAAGATGGATCCGAGGAGTTAATAAGAAAAATAGCAAAAAAGGGGGCTTCTCATTCCTAGAAAACCTATAGCCAGTAAGGTAACAGCCTTAAAAGTAGTAGAATTTATCTTAGCCAGAAAGGCCGAAGATGTAGTCGTCCTAGACGTAAGGGGCCAGAGCGGTCTCTGTGACTATTTTGTCATTTGTTCAGCCCTCTCACCAAGGCAGGTAGATGCAATCCATCAGGAAACGGTAAAGCTATGTCGGAAGGATAAGATAAAAGTTCGTTCTCATCAAGACGATGAATCTTTACGCTGGATACTTGTCGATCTATTTGATGTTATTCTTCATATATTTCTTGAAGAGGCACGAGAATTTTACAACCTTGAATATTTATGGGATAAAGCCAAGAAAGTAAGGCTACCCTCTTCCCTTAAAGCCAAATAAATTACTTTCTAAAGACAACAAGAGCAATTTAAATTTAATTAGGAAGCCCTCAGTCTTCTCACCGATTTTATTTTTTTAGCCTAAAATTTAAAATAAAAAAATTTGCAAAAAAAATGTGAAAAGGGGTTGACAATTTTG
>CAZHVO010000081.1:0-3942 GCA_964536195.1 uncultured Planctomycetia bacterium | reverse complement strand
AGAATACATTAACTAGTTTTACGGGTTAGTCTGTGCCGAGTTTCTGCTTCATTAATTCTTCTTTTAGGTTCTCCTCTAATTTATCTTTTAGTCTCTCTATCTTTACATTCTCTTCTTTAAGATCCTCTATTTTACCGTTTAATTGTCCGATTTCTTCAGCTAAGCCGCTATTCTTGGCTTTTAGATCCTCGATATTCTTCTCGAGACTTATATTTTTAGCTAACTCCTGCTTATAGACTCCCGATAGAGAATTCATCTTAACCAAAAGGGATACGCCAGCGATAACTAGAATCACAATCAAGCCAATTAAAAGGCTTATTATCAACGGGTTATCTTTCATTTCAACTCCTCCTCATTTGTTTCTAAAGATTCCTCTTCTATTTTTTGCTTCGCTGTTCTAGGCAAAATAACAATCTCTACTCTTCGGTTAACCTGTCTTCCTTCAACTAGGTCATTGGAAGCAATCGGTTGATATTCTCCGTAGCCAATTGCCGATAATCTCGCAGAAGCAACATCCCTCCTCTCTAAGTGATGAAGTACGCTTAAAGCCCGTTGAGCAGAAAGTTCCCAGTTTGATTTCCAGCGAGAGTGTTTTATCGGCTCGTTATCAGTATGCCCTTCAATTCCGATTCTATTGTCAGGAACTGCTTCTTTAAGAATTGCTACTACTTTATCTAAAATCGGAAGACTGTCGCTTCTTAGTTTTTCTTTTCCGGAATCAAAAAGAACTTCGGCTACAAAGGTGATTACCAAACCCTTCTCGACCATGGTTAACCTTACCTTTTCATCCTCTATCTCTTGGGCAAGGTCACTTTCTAGAAGCTTGCTAGCTTCTTTTAACTTGGTTAATTCGCCCTTTAAAATCTCTATTTTCTCAAGATCTGAGCGTCTTCCTTTTTGGAAAACTATCGTGCATCCATTTAAAACTAAAAGAGAAATGACTAATAGAATAAGACTTGTTTTACGCATCGTTACCTCCTTTTAAATTAACGGATTTAGCCTATCACAATCGACTTTACAAGTCAAGAAGTTTGATTATTTCCTACCCCTTACAGTAACTAAAGACAGGAACAAACCTGTCCTCAAAAGTCGTCTTTGGTCTTCTAGGGCTATACCCTATTATTTCTTAGACTTAGATTTCTTTCTAGCCTTAGGCTTTGTTTTCTTCTTGGTTTTAGCTTTGGTTCCACAACAACAACCCATAATTACCTCCTTATATCCTATAGTAAATAATACCCTACTAAAAGATCAAGTCAAGTCTTAAGAATTAAAAAGATTAAACAGGCTCAGGGATTTGAAACGTTTTCAGAGCACCCTCCACCAAGCATTGAAATCACCCTTTCTATATTGTATATCTTAAGTGGCAGGAGCTTCACCAGCCACGGAAGAGGCTTAAATAGATCTTAAATCCTTCTTTCTAGAGAATAGGGGCGAAAAAGCCCCTATTTTTTTATATCTTCTCCTAGGTCTGGCAGGCCTTTCTGGGCTTGGCATTTACTGTATGTCTCTTCAGCTTTTTGGACTTTAAGTTCTTTCCTATTGGCAAGGCCTTTAAGAAGTGAGTAATACTTCTCATTGGTCTGGGCTTTACAGTCTGCTTGAGCTTTCCCTTTCTTACGCCTTTCGCAAGTTCCTGTTTCTGTATCCCAGGCTTTAATAGTATCATCACATTCCAAGGTCCACCAGCGTTCAATTCTAGAAGAATAAATCCCAAAACTCTCCTCACAAGTAGTTTCAAATATTACCTCATCACTCTTTGCTTTACTCGTTGCCGGCTCAACCTCTTTGGCTTTAATCTTTTTAGCAATAACACTAAAAGACAACCAGAGAAATACACTAAGGCTAATAAATATAATTCCTAAATAATAATTTGTCTTTTTCACCTCTTTTCCATCCCTTACTATCTCAAAATATTATTTCTTAATCTAATCAAAGGCCTGTGAAAGACCGTAAGCTGCTGCTGCTGATACAGCTGTACCGATTAATGCACAGCCTTGCACGAATAATACCATTAGCAATAGAACAACTATTAATACCTTCTTCATATACCCTCCTTCTATTTAAAAAAATCCATATATATAGCAAATAATAAAGCTAGAGCTGATAGTATAAATATGAAAAAATAATTTGCCCTTTCTTTTTTGGAAACTAAGCTACAAAACAAAGCTTCTATGGTATTATAATCATCATTATCTAATTGTTTTTGGTTAGTAATTTTATCGATGAGGCCTTTCTGAGCAATCAGTTTAGCCCTTGATTGACTTAGCTTAAATTTATATATAAAGAATACGAAGAATCCACCAACCCCTACATACCAAGCAACCTTTCCATAAATAGGGTTAAAGCTCATTAGTATTGTTACTGCTCGTATTGATATAGTTGCTATCACTCCGATAGCAAAGAAAAACCAGGAAGCCTGTGTATCTTTACAATTCTTATACTGGCCGCAATTTATGCACTTTTTACCTTCCATTTATCTATATCTTTTATAGCACTCTTCCTTTTCTTTCTCATAAACTGTGAGAAGAACGCTGGCAATATCTTTTTCTAGCCCACACTCACCTTCTAAGCCTAAAGCCTTACAAGAATTATCCCAGCTTTGGCTATGTTTTTCTTCGCTAGAAGCCAGGCATTTGCCTAATCTTTTCTCTTTTTGAATTGGCTCTATGATAAACTTATAAAATATTGATAAACTTGCTATAAATAAGGAAACTGATAAAACTATCTTGATAAATTTATTCATCATAATTAAATTATACCTGCAACTCTATAACTTTCAAGATAAATCAAATAGTGTCCCGATAGGCTATATACCGAATTAAGGTTATGCTTTCCGAGAGTAAGTGCAGAATATAATTCCTGAAACTAACTCAATGATTTGCCACATTTGCTTCTCAAGATAAAACTTGGCTATAGGATTAAAAATTAAAGCAATGGCAGCCAGGGCCCAACCCCAAGTAATATCTCTCTTTCCAAAGCTCGAAATTGCTCCATAAGCACCTAAGATACAGACAAACCACCTCAGCCGTAGGTAATATACATATGGCATATCAGCTATGCCAACGAATAATGCTATTCCCCCAATTAGAAACATTAGTTTTTTCATGCTTCCTCCTTATTACTCCCTCAAGGTAATAAGCCAAAAATTCTTATAACGATAGCTAAATTCAAAATGAGGCCTAAATAAGCAACATAATCTTTGCTATTTTTCATTAAGCCAATAAAGGCTAAGACAGAACCTATGATAGGTATTACTTTAGAAGCAGCTAGCCCAAGAAGGATAAATAACACATCTCCCATGCTACCCCAGTTTCCAGTGCTCTTTGTTACTCCTACCGCCATACCCATGCTTAAAAACGCATATAATGGCCAAAATAATACCAACAAAACTGAAATAATGCTGAACCCTGAAGGTTTAGTAAAATTTATTTTTCTTCGTTTATATTTTTCTTCTTTTTTTCTCCTGCTTTGAATTTTATCTTCAATCCCCCTCCTTATCATTTCATCGTTTAATAATTCATGACATCCTGGTTGATATGCACTTTTATCAGCCAATAGCATTTCGATCAATTCCTGTTCTGGTAATTCTTCGTACAATTTCTTAAATCTTGATTTTTCTTGCGCATCCATTGCGATTATATTTAATTTTCTAACAATTAATAGACGACCTTCGCTCTTTCTGATATTACTAACTAGCATTATTATATCACCCTGATTATTTAGAAGCAAAAATTTGATAATAAAAAAACCCAGACTATTACTACTAATTTTCTCAGGCCCTTCGACTCCCTTCGGTCGCTCAGGGCTATAAAAACTAAAAGCCCGCGGAAATATCCGCGGGCTGAGTTTTTATAGTTGCGGGGTTGGGATTTGAACCCAAGACCTCAAGGTTATGAGCCTTGCGAGCTACCAGACTGCTCTACCCCGCGAAATTACTATTTA
>CAZHVO010000080.1:0-3989 GCA_964536195.1 uncultured Planctomycetia bacterium | reverse complement strand
TGATTGAGAACCGTTATACTCTAAGTAACTATAAATAAACTCATCTATCTTACCATCTAGGACTCCCCGTGCATCATGAATTTCTAAGTTTGTTCTATGATCCTTTACCAAAAGATAAGGATGCAAAACATAAGAACGAATTTGAGAACCCCATTCAATTTTCTGTTTTTTCCCAGAAGTCTTCTCGAGCTCCTTTCTACTTTCGGCTTCTTTCTGCTCATATAGTTTTGCCTTTAATATTTTTAAAGCTACTTGCTTATTCTGGTATTGTGAGCGTTCATTTTGGCAAGTAACTATAATCTTTGAAGATAGATGAGTAATGCGTACTGCCGAATCAGTAACATTTACATGCTGACCGCCAGCTCCTGAAGCCCGAAAGGTATCTATCTTTAAATCTTCGGGTTTTATTTCAATTTCAATATCTTCTTTTATCTCGGGAAGCACATCTACCGAAGCAAAAGATGTATGACGTCTCTTGTTAGAGTCAAAAGGGGAAATTCTCACTAAACGGTGGACCCCTATCTCTGACCTTAATAGCCCATAGGCTTTTCTGCCTTCAATAAAAAAAGTAATACTCTTTACTCCAGCCTCATCTCCTTTTAGCTCATTTAAAATTTTAACCTTAAATTTCTTAACCTCAGCCCATCTAAAATACATCCTAAACAACATACTAGCCCAATCACAAGCCTCAGTGCCTCCGGCTCCAGAATTTATTTCGATAATGGCATTAGCATTATCAAACTTGCCCGAAAAGAGAATTCTTAATCTTAAAAGTTGGCAATCACCTCTTAACTTCTTCTTTTCAGCTAAAATATCTTTAGCAAGACTAGGCTCATAGATAGAAAGAAGTTCTATTAAATTATTGAGTCTGCTCCTTAAGTCATCCCAATCGTCAACATCGCTCTTAACTTCTTTAAGAGAAGCTACCACGCTAGCTGATTTTTTTGAATCTGCCCAAAAGTTAGGCTCAGACATTTTTAGCTGTAGCTCCTTAACTTGAGTGCGTTTAGGTTCAACATTAAGCATCTGGCCTAAACTCTTAACTTCCCCTTCTAATTCATCTATTTGTTTTTTTATCTCTTGCATAATCGTACTAGACTTTTCGATTAGTTTTAGAATTTTTGACTACTATATCAATTAGAGGCTCTTATCCTATGTTTGCAGTTTTCCCCGACTCCTTAATTCCATTATCAGCTCTTCTTTCTTGTCAGCATACTCCAGGGCAACTTCCGGGCTAACTTTACCTGACTCAACAAGCCCCAATAAAGATTTTTGAAAATTCCCCATTCCATAGATATCTCCGGAGTCAATATACTTAGGAACCTCCCAAAGCTTATTCTCCCTTATAAGACGAGATACCGAAGGACTTAAGACCATTGACTCATAGGCAGGGATAAGCCCCGGCTTATCGCACCTGGGAAGCAGCCTCTGAGAAAATACGCCTTTGAGAAGAGAAGAAAGCTGGTTGAGAACGAAATTATGTTGATGAGAGGGAAAGAAGTTTACTACTCTCTCTACTGTTGAAGCTGCATTTATTGTATGTAGAGTAGAAAAAACAAGAACTCCTGTTTGAGCAATGGTTAGGGCGGCATGGCAAGTTTCAGCATCACGGATATTTCCGATATAAATAACATCCGGAGAGTGTAAAGCAAATTGTTTAAGAGCATCTTTATAACTCCAAACATCCGTGCCGATCTCCCGCTGGTTTATTACTGACCTTTTATCCTCAAAGGTAAATTCAATAGGTTCCTCAATAGTAAAAATATGGCGGCCGAAATTACTATTAATATAATCTATCATACTAGCAATAGTTGTAGACTTTCCGCTTCCGGTTATGCCAGTAAGAAAAACTATCCCTCTTCTTTCTCCACAAAATTTCTTCAGTAATTCAGCCGGAAGATTAAGCTCTTCAAAGGAGGGGATACGCAAATCAATTTTTCTTACTACTAAAGCTAAAGTGCCCCTCTGGTAAAACACGCCGACACGAAAACGCCAAAAATCCTTATACCAATAGGTGAACTCACACCCCCTTTGGCTTCTTAACTTTTCCTTATCGCTCTCGCGTGTTATTTCCTTAATAATCGTCCCTACATTATCTTCGCTTATTACCTTCTCGCTAATCGTTTCAACCTTAGAGTAAATCCTTCCCTTAAGAGTTCCACCGGTTCTTATGAAGATATCCGATGCATCTTTTTTAATCATTACGTCGAGAATCTCTTTAAAAGTCATTGGTTGCCTCCTCAATGAGACTTGCATTTTTTATTAAAAAATGCTTAGTCGAATTGACCCTGAGCGACTTCGACGATAGGTCGAAGGAGTCCAAGGGCCTAAAAATAATTTCCTTTCTATTTTATCATATCTCCTATCTTTTTCTCTAAATTTATTAGTTTTATCTTTTCCTATTTATTGTTCTCTTCTCACGATGCACTAACCCATAAGCATGAGCAAATCTATGAGCCTCGTCTCTGGCCCTTTGGATTAAATGCAATCCAGAATTACTTCTAGAAATAATCACCGGGGTCTTTTTGGAAACCGTCCAAACCTCCTCATTCTTTTTAGCAATACCAATAAGAGGAATAAAAATCCCTAATGCTTCTAATTCTTTATCTGCGCGCAGGAGATGGCCTTTGCCGCCATCGACAATGATTAAATTCGGTAGGCAAGATCTCTCCTTTATAAGACGAGAGTACCTTCTTCTCATAACTTCAGCAATCATATCATAATCATCTCTCTTTTTTGCTGTTCTTATCTGGAAACGACGATAACTATTCTTATCAGGGACCCCGTCTCTAAAGACCACCACTGACCCCACACAATCACTTCTACCTAAGGAAGAAATATCTATAGCTTCTATATACAAAGGGAGCTTGGGTAAATTCAAAATCTCCTTTAAAGCAATTATCTCATGGGCCTTAGGTTTACCCTCATAAAGGCTGTCAATAGCCAGCAATTTATCCCTTAAAGAAGCAGCCTTTTCGAACTTTTTCCCTGCTGCTAATTTCTTCATCTTGGCAGTTAACTCACTAGCCAGCTCTCTCCTCTGCCCCTTTAATATCTTGCAAATGCTCTCTATGTTATTCTTATAAGCGCTCAGTGATATCTCACCCTTACAGGGAGCTGGACAAAGCTTAAGATGAAAAAATAAGCAAGCTTTCTTTGGCATCCTCTTGCAAGAACAATAGGGAAAAATTCTTCTTATTAAAGTTAGAGCCGACTCTAAAGTCTTTACCTGAGGGTAAGGACCAAAGAAAAGGTTTTTATTCTTTACCTTAGGCCTTGAAATAAAAATCCTCGGAAATTTTTCCTTAGTTATTTCAATATAAGGATAACTCTTGTTATCTCTAAGAGATATATTATATTTCGGTTTTTTCTCTTTGATTAAAGCAGCTTCTAAAATCAAAGCCTGCTCTGAGCTCTCGCACCGGATATAATCAATATCATCTACAGCTTTAAGAAGACTGTTCGTTTTGGAATCAACTGCTTTAGAAAAATAACTACTGACTCTCTTTCGCAGCGAAGAAGCCTTGCCGACATAAATAACCTTACCCCTTTTTGATTTCATAATGTAGACCCCGGGGCCAAGTGGCAATTTTTTCACCCCGTTAGAAATTTTGGTCTTCTTTTCTGTGAACTCGATATTTCTAACGGGGTTTACTTTCTCTTTAATACCCATTTTTTCAAATAATTAATCTGTTTAATTCCAAGAATATACCCCCCGACAATAAATATGCCCAGTAACGAAATTACAACGATTAGCATGTTTATATACTTATTAAGAGTGAGGGAATCTAAAAGGATACGAGCAGTAATTCCAATAACAACGCTTAAGAGAAGAATTTTTAAGAATTGGGTTTTAGTATTCTGAAAATCTATTTTACCTATCTTTTTTATAAGCCAATAATAAAGAAGGCCGAAATTAAAAGCTGCTGCTAGACTACTGCCCAAAGCTACTCCGCCAATTTTCAAAGGAAACATTAAAATAGCACTTA
>CAZHVO010000079.1:0-4061 GCA_964536195.1 uncultured Planctomycetia bacterium | reverse complement strand
TTCTTTCGAAATTAATTCTCACTTCTAAATAATCAGCTAATTTTTCTAAAACAAAGGGGAGATTACCGGAGGCCTCCCCCACCTCTATAAGCCCTCTCCAAAGAGGAGAAAAAACTTTAGGATACTTAATAATTGCCTCGCTCAAAGACAATCCTTCTTTTATGTATTCGCTACAGCGCTTTAATACCTTTTCAAGCTTAAGGCTCTCAGCCTGGAAAGAAAGAATCTCTAAACTTCGCAAGAGAGTAACTCCGCTGGAAAGCGTAGTGGAAAGATTACGAGCAAGGAATGCTAAATCATGAGGTTTAATCTTGGTTCGTTTGCCTTTATGGGTAGAAAATGCCGAAAGGAAAGAAGATCCTCCTCCTTCTTTCACTTCTGCTATAGATATTATCAGTAAACCTTTTGCTCTCAGCCTGGCGACGACATCCTCTTTTGTGGAAAGATTCAAAACTTCTTTTACAGTTTTGCCATCTTTTGTTTTTGCTTTATACCTGAATTTTGGCATATTCGTATTATATCACAATAATTATACTGCGGCCACAGAAAGAACTTCCTCCAGGGAAGTAATACCTTCTTCAACCCTCTTTAATCCACTTTCTAACAAAGTCAGGGTTCCTTTCTTTCTAGCCATTTCCATTATTTCTGAAGAAGGTAAACCCTTATGTACCGCTGTCCTGATCTCATCATCAACCAAGATAACCTCATTAATTACTGACCTTCCTTTATAACCAATAAAGTTACATTTTTCGCAGCCTTTGGCTTTGTAAATAACTGGTGCATTCAAAGTAATGCTTTGTGGAATATCTTCAGGCCGAACTTCGTAAGGCTCCTTACAATCAGAACAAAGTTTTCTTATTAAACGTTGGGCGATGATTAACCGCAGCGATGCCACAACTAGATAATTAGGAACACCAATATCTACCAATCTATTAATTGTAGAAATAGCATCATTAGTGTGTAAGGTAGAAAATACTAAGTGTCCAGTAAGAGCTGCTCTTATAGTCATCTCAGCAGTTTCTAAATCCCTTACCTCCCCTATTAAAATTATATCAGGGTCTTGCCTTAGGAAACACCTTAAGGCATTAGCAAAGGTCAAACCGATTTCCGGCTTAACTTGAACCTGATTTATTTCTTCAATCCTATATTCTACAGGATCTTCAGCAGTTAGAATGTTTTTTGCTGTCGACTTTACCTCATTCAAAGCAGCATAGAGTGTGGTTGATTTGCCTGATCCTGTGGGCCCGGTAAGAAAAACAAGACCATAAGATGAATCAATTCCCCGTCGTATAATCTCTAGCTCCTGAGGCAGAAACCCTAACCTTGTTAAATCTAAAGGTACACGGCTCTTATCGAGAATTCTTAAGACTATTTTTTCTCCATAAATGGTAGGCATAGATGAGACTCGTAAATCTATAAGCCGTTTACCCATCTTGACCATAAATCCGCCATCTTGAGGGAGACGCTTCTCGGCAATATCCATCTTGGAAAGAATCTTTATCCGAGAAATAATCGGTAAATATAGTGATGTTGAGGGTGAAGGCATGTCATACAAAATCCCATCAATCCTATATCTTAAACTTAACTTATCATAATGAGGTTCCAGATGTATATCAGAAGCACTCTCTTCAATTGCCTGCCTTATCAAGAGATCTACCAGTTTTACTACTGGTGCTTCTTCGGCTTGAGCAATTAATTTATCTAAACTTAAATCTGTTTCCTCTGAGGATAGCTCTTTTATCTCTCCGTCAACACCACCATCGCCGGCAGCCTGGATAGCTTCCCGAAAAATCTTCTCCTTTCCGTAGAAATTCTGAATGGCCTTTAGAATATTTGACTTAGTAGATACGACCGGATTTATCTCACAACCGGTAATTTTCTTAAGATTGTCAATAAGTATTAGGTCCAAGGGATCAAACATTACTACGGTTAGGGAATTAAGATTACGGGAAAGAGGCAAGATGATATTTCTTATCGCAAAATCGTGAGGAATCAATGTTTCTAAATTCTGATCAGCTGTAGGGGTAAGCTTACCGGAAGCTAAAGAGATGTAAGGAATAGCCAGCTGTTTACTCAAGGCAATAACTATCTGCTCGTCACTTACGTAACCTAGCCTAATTAAAACCTCTCCTAATTTACCGCCCTCTTTTGCCTGTAGGGCAATAGATTCCTCAAGCTGTTTCTCGGTAATAATACCTTCGGAAATTAATATGTCCCCTAATCTTTTGTATCTTGCCATTTTTTGATTTAGGGGACGGCTCTCTAACCTAAGTACGCCTTTTTGATAGAGAACCGTCCCCTTTATTTATCAATTTACCTATTTGTAGCGATCTAAAGCAACTTTTATCGAACTCTCTTTTGAAAAGTTTTGCTGTTCCCGAGAAAGGACTTTTGCCTTCTCAATTAAGGTTTCTCCATCCTTTAAAATACGCGGTGTCACGAAAACAAGAAGTTCCCGGTTTACATTATCAGCGCTAGGCCGATCTACGTAACGGAAAAATCTTCCAATAAGAGGGAGATCTCCAAGAAGAGGTATCTTTGTAACAGTCTCATCCTCCTCTTTCTTCAATAACCCTCCAATAAAGAGTGTCTCTCCACTCTTAAGCCTAACTATGGATTTAGTACTTCTCTCCTCAACATTCTTTACAAAACCCGCATCCATCCCCGATACTTGAATAGTACTGTTCGCAGATTCCTTATTAAATACATCAACAACTAAGGTAATTTCGTTATTAGCCAGATTTACCTGAGGGGTAACCCGCAACCTTGTTCCTGTATCATCCCTTTCTATCTCCTGAGTAGTGTTTCCCTCTCCATCAGTAGTGGTGGTAAGGCCAATTACTTCATTTAGGACAAGGTTAACCTCTGCAGTTTCATTAGCAAGAGTAAGTATTTTTGGCCGAGCAAGGAACTTTGTGGTAATATCTTCTGATAAGAATTTCATTATTGTTGTAAAGCTAGAGAAATCCAATGTCGAAAGACTAAAGGCGTCACCACCTGCACCTTGGCCATTGTACTCTCCCCACCATGGAAATGTAGTTGACCGTGAACCAGTAGTAAAGGTACCATATAAACCATTGGTGAAATCAAACCCTATATTATCAAGATGAGATTTGGCAACATCCATCATCTCTACTTCAATCATAATTTTAACAGGAGGACTATCTAATCTGCTTATCACTTCATCAATCATCGGGAATTGCACTGGCACATCAACCACAACCAAAGAATTGGTTATTGGATCCTCTGTTACCTTTCCAAATTCAGTTAGTACTGACTCTACAGCACCCTTGATTCCTACATCTTCTGTTTCCGTTTCTTCGCCTTCTCCATCGCATGACAGCATACTTACGACTTCTGTTTCCATCTTGGAAGAAGATACCCTTGCATATCTTAATTGATAAATTTTGGTCTTCAGTTCTAAACTTGGCTTGCCCATTTCTTTAACTACGAATATATTAGAATCAGGGTAATAGTCATAAGCAAGATTATTTGCCACAAAGATTACATCCATTGCATCCCTTAAAGGCACCTTTTCCATGTACAAGGTTAGCATTCTTTCCCCTACTGCCTCGGTAGAGATAAAGTTAAGGTTAACTTGTTGAGAAAGCATCTTTAAAACGTCGACTAATTGTGCATTCTCTAATTCTAAAGATACTTTCTTGTCAAGACTACCAAGCAAATAGTCTCCATAGATATTATCCTGAGAAAAGCCTCCGCTCCACGAAAGCATAAGAAACAGAAAAACCATCAAGAAAATTGCCTTTGGCAATAACCTTGATAGGCAATTTTTGCAGTGGCATATACTATATATTTTCCTGTACCATAAAAAAGTCTTTTTCATATCTCCTCCTTTTTCCCAACTTTCATTCTATATATTTTTTCTCCATAAGAAATGAATACTACGCCTTTCTCAATCCTAAAAACTTGAGCGTCTATATTTTTAAGCTTATCGCCAGTTCTATAAACTTCTCCATCAATTATCACTTGAAGGAAATCGCCCCCCCAAAGAATACCTTCTATAGCCATAGGAGGCAAAGGATTGTCCGTATCACTAACTA
>CAZHVO010000078.1:0-4099 GCA_964536195.1 uncultured Planctomycetia bacterium | reverse complement strand
GGGTATTGTTTCCCAAGGAACGTACAGCGTTAACATTACTAATGTAAGTTCTGTTGGTGAGGATAGAGATATTACTTTAGAAAGCATTGCTACGGTGAACAATACTTCCAAAACTATTAACGCAGTTGTTCGCTACGGGTCAAGACCGGCTGAGGTTTTTGACTACGCCTATTTTATTAATAATTTTGGCTGGTTTTGGGGTAATACTATCACTAGTCAGGGAGATATTCGTTCCAATGGTGATTTTAGTTTTGGCAGCTACACCCCGGATGTTAATGGAGATGTTTATGCCAGTCAGAATGCTGATTTAGGTGCTGATGGTGATATTATCGGTGATAACGACCGCGATAGTATTAGTAATTATCGCAACAACGCTGATTCAACAGCCCGGCCGACTAATCCTACAGCTGACGGAGTCGGTGACTATGATTATCCTTATGGTTATGATGGTGATAGTGAGAAATTCACCCAACAGACAGCGGTAAGCATGCCCTACCTTGGCAATTTAGATTATTATAAAACTCAAGCAATTAACGAAGGAGGAACTATAACCCAATGTGGGGCAACTTTAGTAAACAATGTTCTCGATGACAATATTGTTTTAATTGGTACAGCTGCTTGTCCGATAGAAATAAATGGGCCAGTGGTGGTCACTAAAGATGTTTTAATCAAGGGCGTAACAAAGGGGCAGGGAACAATTTTTTCAGGAAGGAATACTCATATTATTGGTAATATAACTTATGAGAATCCACCGGCCTGGGCTAAACCGGACACAGATCCTGATGCGACTGATACTCAAAACTCCAGTAAGGATTTTTTAGGTTTAGCTACAAAGGGGAGTGTAGTTATTGGTGACTATACCAAGGGCACTTGGAACTGGGTTACAGATTATTTAAAACCACCGTTTACTCAAGGATATGAGACAGATTCCAGCGATAGCTCCCTAGGCTATGATTCTGACGGAAATTCTGGTAATGGCTATTGGTTTAATGGTAATTATACAGCCCTTGATGGGGGACAAAAGTTAGATGGTTCTAATCGGAAATTTTATGAGTCTTCATATGATGATGCCTATTTCGCGGGTATAGCAGATAGTGGTTTTGTAACCCAGATTGATGCTGTGACTTACACCAATCACGCTGTTACCGGAAGGGTAGGGCAATTAACCATGAACGGAACTTTTGTTTCTCGGGATGAAGCAATTGGTTATAGCGGACACCTTACCATAAACTATGATGTTCGAGCGCAATTAGAACAGGTGGCTGATAACTTTTATTTGCCGCGCCAATTGGATGTGCCCCGTACTAGGTTTTTCCATGTTTCAGAGAATTAAGGAGGAGAATATGAAGTACCTAAAGTTGTTAATGATAACCTTTTTGTTATTTATCTTTGTCTTTGTAAGCGGCTCTGGATATTGTTTTTTTCGGGACGATATGGATCATGAGCGAGTAATTAGGGAAGTAGAGGAGAAGAGGAGAGAGAGCAAAGAAAAGCTTAAAGAAAGTCAGGCCAAAAAGGAATTAGAACGAAAAGAAAGAATCAGGATTCAAGAAGAAGTTTCTATAGAGATTAAGCCAATAGAAGAAGTTCCGTTTCAGCCTAAATCTAAGAGAGGAATTATGATTTTTTTGGTTCTTTGTCTAGGCTTAGGAGGGTATCTGTTTTATCGGCGCAAGAGGTAGGAGAGATAGTTTAATATGAGAAAGGGATTTACATTAGTAGAATTACTTTTAACAGCGGCATTTTTAGTCTTTACTACCTCAACCATTTTAATGCTTTTTGCAAATTGTATTTTTTTAAATGCCAGCAGTCGAGCTCTTACTACAGCTACAAGCCATGCCCAAAGGGTGATGGAAGGAATAAAGGACACAAATTTTTCTGCTATTGAAACAAATATTAACAATAATTATTGGGATTGGGATATTGCCACTATAGAGGGCAAGGGATTAGTTGCTTTACCCACAGAGGCAATTGTAACTACCAAAATAGGAGCTGGCAGTAGTTTATTGAATGTGTTGGTTACTGTTAGCTGGGCAGAACGTGGCCAGAGAAATAACAACGTTTCTTTGGAAACTTTATTTGCAGAACTATGAAAAAAACTTTTACTCTTGTTGAAATATTGTTTTCCTGTATTGTAGTGATGCTTCTTATCGGAGGAATCGTTACTATGTTAAATAGCGGCAATAAGGGGTGGTCTACAGAGGTGGGGTTGCTCGGTTTACATCGGCAGGCCCGGCAAGCAATGCATGGAATGGTTAGAGAAACAAGGCAGAGTCAAGCCTCAGACATAACAATAACTAACGCCGGAGCAAGAATTCAGTTTGAAATCCCGCAAGATCTTTTTAGCGGGGCGACAAGTTACTATCAACCTATAGATTATTTCCTTAACAATGGACAGATTATTCGCGAGCATCCTACAGGAACTACACAGGTTTTGGCGAATGATATCAAAACTTTAAATTTTTGTTTTTGGGATGGCGTTGACTGTTGCGATCCCAATACTGAGGATTGTTCAGGTCTGGATACCTTGGAAGTTAGTTTAGAAGCCGAGAAAACGATAAGAGGAAGGGTGTTATTTTTCTCTATTCGAGAGGAGGTGAGCTTAAGAAATGAATAAAAAAGGGTCAGTACTCATTTTAAGTATCTTTGTAATAGTGATTCTTATGATTTTAGGGATAACCTTACTTTCCCAGAGCATTTCTGAACGTAATCTCGCAAGGAGATATTTAAACTCTACTCATGCTTTTTGGGCAGCAGAGGCAGGAATTGGCCGGGCAGTAGAGGAGTTAAGAAGTGATTACAGCCAATGTGGAGCAAACAGATGGTCTGGAGTTTTGTCCTCTGTTGATGGTGGCTATGAAGTTGACGTGGCTTGCTCGGGGCAAGATCGCGATATTACTGTCAGAGGGTTTGCTCCTGTTGCAGCCCCTCGAATACAACGCATTGTCGAAGCCACCATAAGAAAAGATATACCAACAAATTTTTATGACAATGCTGTATATTCAGCAGGAGATGTTGACTTAAACGGGACTGCTTACACTATAACCGGCGATGTTCGTTATGCTGGTGACTGTGATAATCCCGATTACATAAGTGGGGATATTGTCCAAGACGCCTCGATTAGCCCTTTGGCTCTCTTAGATTTTCCACAACTTTTAACTATTAGTCAGAGCCAGGGTAATTTTTATGATGAAGCAAGATTAGATGCCGGAGATGATTTCCCGGATTCGTTCTGGTACTCAGAACCAACTGACCCTACCGATCCTGCAACCGGTGTCCCCAATGTTGTTTACATGACAGAAGATTTAGAACTCAAGGGTAATATTGGCACTGTTGGTGGTTTTTTTGTGGTAGTAGGAGATGTTATTACTTCTCCTGATATTATCCAAGAAGCTACCATCAGTGGAAATGGCCAAATAGAAGGGATGGTTTATACTCGCGGAGAGTTTAGAATAAACGGTGGCGGAGGCAATCTCAATGTTGATGGTGCAATCTGGGCCGGAGAAGAAGCTCGTTTAAACGGAAATGCTCACATAGCATTCAACCAAGATTACATGACAGCCATAGAAGGTTTAGACATAGATCCTGATGCCCAGGTTGTTTCTTGGAGGGAAGACACTAACCCTTACTCGCTTACTCCTTGATTTGCATTCCTATCTGAGCAAGATAATTGAAATATCATAGGTCTATTTTAGGGTTTGGAGAAGTAGCTAATTGACAGGGGTTATAAAAGGTGATAGTATCTACTTTAAGATAGAGGTAAGTGTAAAATAATCAAGGGGGAGAGGTGAAAGCAAAAAATTCTTTATCTAATTTAGGTTTAAAAAGAAAGGTATGTATTGCCATAGCCCTAGTTTCTTTATTGCCGCTAATAGTCCTTTTTTACTATTTTTCTGGATATTATATCTCTTTCTGGACCACTGTAATCCTAATTTCAGTAGTATCTTTAGGTTGGTGGGTCGTATTTGAAGTTTTCTCATCTATTATCAGAATCTATACCCGCTCCCGAAATGCCCTTGAGGACATAGGGGAAAAGACTCCGAATATACCCGATGAAGTTCAAAGCTTAGAAAAGATGATCGGTATTCTTTCCGATAAG
>CAZHVO010000077.1:0-4124 GCA_964536195.1 uncultured Planctomycetia bacterium | reverse complement strand
TATTGTCTGGTCTGGCCATGCTTTCTTAAAACTTTTACCAACTCTGCGATAGTTATATTATTAGTAAAAACAAGCCCCCCGTCACCAAACCCACCTAGATTCTTAGAAGGAAAAAAACTAAAAGCGCCGCAATCTCCAAAATTGCCTACTTTCTTCGCACCAATTGAAGCTCCAAAGCTCTGAGCACAATCTTCTACAGTGAATAAATTGTATTTTTTGGCAATTTTAGAAATCTTAATCATATCGCAGGGAAAACCATATAGATGAACCGGTAGAATTCCCACAGTATTTTTAGTTATGGCTTTCTCTATGCAGGAAGGACTGATATTAAAAGTATCCGGGTCTATATCGACAAATACCGAAGTTGCCCCACTTCTTACTATTGCCTCAGCCGTAGCAATAAAGGTAAAGGGAGTAGTAATAATCTCATTTTTTTTATCAAAATTTTCTTTCCCCTTTAGCTTAAGGACTAAAGCCTTTAAGGATAATAACAAAGCATCAGTTCCTGAAGCAACGCCTATCGCATAGTTTATGCCTAAATACTTGGCTACTTTTTCTTCAAATTCGCTAACTTTTGGTCCTAAAATCCATTGTTGGCTATCCAAACAATCTTTAAGTTGCTTGTCGATATCCTTTTTTAGAGTTTTATACTCTCTCTCTAAATCTAATATGGGAATATTCATTGGTTCTCCTACTTTTTACTTTATCTTTTCCTTAAAATACTCTATTGTCTTTTTTAACCCTTCCTCAAGAGAAACTTTAGGCTGCCAACCGATCATTTTTTTAACCTTACTTATATCAGGCTGCCTTTGCTTAGGATCATCTTCAGGGAGTGGTAAATTCTCTATCTTTGACTTTGAGCCAGTTTCCTTTAAAACTAAACTAGCTAACTCACTAATTTTGAACTCCCTAGGATTGCCTAAATTCAAAGGTAATTTGTAATCGATACCCATCATCTTGATAATTCCTTCTACTAAATCATCAACATAGCAGAAAGAACGGCTCTGCTGACCCTGGCCATAAACAGTTAAATTTTCTCCTTTTAAAGCCTGAACAATGAAGTTTGAGACGACCCGACCATCATCGGGATGCATGTTAGGACCATAGGTGTTGAAGATACGCACCACTCTTACATCTAGATTATGCTGACGCATATAGGCATAAGTTAAAGCCTCAGCCCCGCGTTTGCTCTCATCATAGCAGCTTCTTACTCCAATAGAATTTACATTTCCCCAATATTCTTCAGTTTGAGGATGTATGAGCGGATCCCCGTAAACTTCAGAAGTAGAAGCTAAGAAAAATTTTGCTTTTTTCTCCTTAGCTATGCCTAAACAATTATGAGTACCTAGGAGGCCTGACTTTAAAGTCTTTATCGGGTAATTCAGGTAATGTTTGGGGGAGGCTAGAGAAGCAAAATGTAAGACCCAATCTAAGTCTTCCTCTATATGCAAAGGGTTTGATATATCCTGTTCAATTAACTTAAACTTTAGATTACTTTCTAAGGCTTCGATATTTTTTCTAAAGCCGGTTATAAAATTGTCTACACAGATTACTCTATTTCCTTCATCAAGCAATCTTTTGCATAAATGTGAACCAATGAAACCTGCTCCACCAGTTATTAGAATATTCATTTATTTATCTCCTTTAAACCATCCTGCTGTTTTTTCTAATCCTTTGTAAAAATCGACTTTTGGCTGCCAGTTAAGAAGTTCTTTTGCTTTTTCAATATCAGCATGAGTCTTCCTGACATCTCCTGCTCGTTGGGGGCAATATTTGGCTTCGACGCTGCTTTGGATAATTTTTTTTAAATTTTCTAGCAACTTATTAACAGAATTAGGTATTCCTAAACCAACGTTGAATACCTCTCCTCCAATATTTTCTTTTTCAAGGCACTTAATATTTATATCAACGACATTGTCAATAAAAGTAAAATCTCTCTCCTGATTCCCATCTCCATATATAGGGGGACTTTCTCCTTTTAAAAGGCTAGTTATAAACTTTGGAATTACTACTGCATATTCATCATCTAAAGATTGACGCGGGCCGTATACATTAAAGTACCTTAAGTTTACAATTTCCATATTGTAAAGTTTGCTAAAAACATAGGAATATTGTTCGATAGTCAGCTTTGTAACTGCATAGGGCGAAATCGGCTTTGGAGTTTCGCTTTCTTCTTCGGGAAAGCTATCCCTTTCCCCATATACAGAGCTTGAGGAAGCACAAACGATTTTCTTTATACCCTTTTCCTTAGCTTTGAGAAAAAGTTTTAGGGTGCCACCGACATTCACTTCATTATATTCCCAAGGCTTCTCTACGGATTTAGGGACACTTCGCCAGGCAGCCTGATGAGAAATAGCATCAACCCCATCTAAAGCTGCCTTTAAATCTTTTTCATCTCTAATATCGCCCTTTATAAACTTTATTTTCTCCTGGTTCTGACTTAAATTTTCTAATTTGCCGCTTGATAAGTCATCTAAGACAACTAAGTCTGATCCCAAATCTACTAACCTATTAACGATATGAGAACCAATAAATCCGGCTCCGCCGGTAACCAATACTTTTTTCCCCTTTAACTCCATAATTGATAAATGATAATCGTATTACAATCTTCCAATATTGCTATAATTTTTCTTGTAGGTATTGCGAGTATCAAAGATTAACTTAGCGTTTCTTCGCAAGAAGTCGTAATTAATACTCGAGTGATTGGCGACGATTATTACACAATCATATTTTTGCAAATTACTGCGACTCAAAGAAACACTCTTTAAGTTAATATCATTAATCTTTAAATAAGGTATAAGAGGGTCAAAATAACCAACTTTAGCTCTTCTTTTCCTTAACTCTTCAATAATATCTAAAGCTGGTGATTCTCTTAAATCTTTCACATCCTTTTTGTAGGTAACTCCCAATATTAAGACCTTGGCTTTACTCATAGCTATGCCTTTTGTTTTAAGAAGTTTAACTACCCTGCCTACAGTATACTTAGGCATAAAGTGATCCATGTAAGCTGCCAAGTCAATCATCTTTGTCTTAAACCCTAACTTCTTAGATTTCCAGGATAGATATAAAGGATCAGCTGGAATACAATGGCCGCCTACGCCAGGACCGGGATAAAAGGGCATGAACCCAAAGGGTTTTGTCTTCGCTGCCTCTACCACTTCCCACATATTTATCCCTAATCTTTCAGCTACCATAGTAAACTCATTAACTAAAGCAATATTAACTAATCTAAAGGTATTCTCGAGAAGTTTAGAACTCTCAGCAACCTCAGGGCTTGACACTGTGAATACAGCCTTGATAATCTTTGAATAGAGGCTCTTCGCTAATTTATTCGACTTATTGGATAAACCACCGACAATTTTAGGTATTTTTGTTAAAGGAAATTTTTTATCACCAGGGTTAACTCTTTCGGGAGAAAAACATAGGAAAAAATCTTTTTCTTCTTTTAGCTTTGTTTTCTTTAAAATCGGCAAGACTACTTCCCGAGTGGTAGTAGGATAAGAGGTGCTCTCTAAAATAACTAACTGCCCCTCTTTTAAATATTTTCCTACTGTTTTGCTTGCTGCTACTATATAGGAGATATCTGGTATCTTTACCTTTCTCAAAGGCGTTGGTACACAGATTATTATGATATCTGAGGTTTTGAGAACTTTCTGGTTTGTGGTAGGGGAAAACTTACCCTTTTTAATTAAAGAAAGAACTTCTTTAGAATCAACATCTACAATGTATTGCTCCCCCTTCTTTAGCCTGGCAATGCGCGATTTGCTATTATCTAGACCAATAACAGAATAGCCCTTCCTGCCAAAGGCAACTGCCAGAGGAAGACCAACATAACCTAAGCCAATAATGCAGATTTTGGCCTTCTTTTTGTTGATTTTTTCTTCTAAGATACGACAAATATTCATTTCTACTTACCCATCCCGATATAATTAAATCCGATCCGACGCAATTTATCTCGATTAAACATATTTCTTCCGTCGGCAATAAGCGGATAATTCATTAGTTTTTTAACTCTCTTCAAATCCAACTTTTTAAACTCATCCCACTCTGTTAACAAACAAAGACAATCACAACCTTTAATTGTTTCGTATGGATCTTTGGCAAATTTTACTCTCTTGGATTTC
>CAZHVO010000076.1:0-4177 GCA_964536195.1 uncultured Planctomycetia bacterium | reverse complement strand
ATGGTTTTCAAACTCAAGCCGGAATAATTGTTATGGCTGCGACTAACCGACCCGATGTCTTAGATCCGGCGCTTCTTAGGCCGGGTAGATTTGACCGCCATATCATAATTTATGCTCCTGATATTAAAGGAAGAGAAGAGATCTTAAAGGTCCACACTAAGAGGATAAAATTAGCTAAAGACATTGATTTAGCTGCAGTAGCTAAGAAGACCCCGGGTTTCTCAGGCGCAGATTTAGAAAATCTTTGTAATGAATCGGCATTGTTAGCAGCTAGGCACAATAAGGACGCTGTTGAGCAGTCAGAGCTGGAGGAATCTGTAGAGAGGGTAATGATGGGGCCAGAGAAGAAGAGCAGGATAATTTCTAAGCATGAAAAAGAATTAACTGCTTTTCATGAAGCCGGACATGCTTTATTATCTTTATTAATCCCTGAAGTCGATTCTATGGCCAAGGTTTCAATTATACCTCGGGGTATGGCTGGCGGATATACATTTTCACCTCCCAAAGAAGATAGGTGGTATAAATCTAAGAAAGAACTTCTGGGGATGATAACTGTTGCTTTAGGCGGAAGAGCATCTGAGGAGGCAAATTTAGGAGATATTACTACCGGGGCTATGAATGATTTAATAGAGGTTACTCGTATAGCCAGAAAAATGGTTTGTGATTATGGAATGAGTGAACGATTGGGCAACTATACCTTAGGGCGTAGCTACAGTCCAATATTTTTAGGAAGAGATTTGGGCCATGAGAAGGATTATAGTGAGGAGACAGCTAAGATTGTTGATGAAGAAGTAAAACGTATAGTCGGCGAGTGTTACCAACGGGCCAAAAAGTTAATTGAGGACAATAAGAAAAAGTTGAAATCATTGGCTGATGTTTTGCTGGAGAAAGAAGTATTAGATGCCCAAGAGGTTAAGCGTATAATTAACTTAAAAGATGAGGATAACCCCCCTAAACATAAAAAATGAAGAAGAAGCCCGAAAGATAATGTCTTCTCTGGGTGTAAGCCCTGAGGGCCTAAGAATTTTATCTCCCAAAAGCATACACCTAGCATTTAAAATTGAAGGAATCAAGTCTTGGGAAGCAAATATAATAAAGCAACAACTTCTTTCTTTAGGGAGTGACGCAGCCCTGGAGCGCAAAGCTTTATTAAAGAACATAAAGACCTCTGTTTTTATCTTCGGCAATTTAAGCCAATTAAAAAAGCTCTCTGAAAAATTAAAAGATCAACCCTTTACCCTAAAAGAGGTTTCTCAAAGTATCGCTGATTATTTGAACAATTTGGATGAGGGAGAGCTTATTTTTGAGGCTAGGGGTAAAGTGCTAAAAATTAATAAACCAATTATCTGCGGGATCATAAATGTCACTGAGGATTCTTTTTCCGGAGATGGGCTACTGAATAAAGCTGGAAATTCAAAGTCCAAAATTAAAAGCTTAGCTTTGGAAAAGGCAGAGAAGATGGTAAAAGCCGGGGCAAAGATAATAGACTTGGGTGGCGAATCAACAAGGCCTTTTTCAAGTCCAGTTAAAGTAGGTGTGCAGATAAAGAGAGTTATACTTATTCTGAAAGCTTTACGGAAGGAATTCAAAAAAGTTTTCCTGTCCGTAGATACCTACAAATATCCAGTAGCAAAAGCAGCTGCAGCTGAAGGGGTTGATATAATTAATGACATTACAGCCTTAAGGAGCAGCCCTCAAATGGCGTCTTTAATCAGGAGATATAAATTAGGGTGCATATTAATGCATATGAAGGGGAAACCTGCGACTATGCAAATAAACCCGAGTTATAAAGATGTAACAGCAGAGATAATTGATTTCTTCAAAGAAAGATTGAAGTTTTGCTACGAAAAAGGTATAAATAAGAGTCAGATTCTTATTGATCCTGGGATAGGATTTGGTAAACGCTTGGAAGATAATACCAAGATAATTAATGAGCTTTACAAATTTAAGGTTTTGGGGCTGCCAATTTTTTTAGGGTTGTCTCGTAAATCTTTTATTGGTAAGATACTTAATGTAGGTACGAGTGAGCGTTTAGTAGGAACGATTGCCGCTAGCATTATTTCTCTTGCTAAGGGTGCTAATATTTTAAGGGTACATGATGTAGGAGAAACTGCTCAGGCTATAAAGGTAGCCTCAAAAATTACTAATAACTAATGAATTTTTTAGAACTTCTAAAATGGAAAACTATAGTTGAGATATTAATCCTATGGGTGGTTGTCTATAGGATATTTCTGTTTTTAAAAGGTACAAAAGCCGTTTACCTGTTGAGAGGCATAGTTATTCTGGTAATCTCTCTGCTTGCCTTTCAGATGTTGGGTTTACCGATACTAACCCGTCTGCTTACCTACCTTTTTGCTTTCTTTCTGATTCTTGTAGCTATTATTTTCCAGCCCGAACTAAGGGAAGGCCTGATACACTTAGGTAAACGTCATATTTTCTCTATTGAACCCAAAAGGGAAGAGATCGAGAAGACTTTACGCGAAATCGTTTCTGCAGCTGGAGCACTTTCGCGCAAGAAACATGGTGCTCTTATTGCTATAAAGAGAGAAATAGGGCTTAAACGGTATATCGAGAGTGGGGTGGTTTTGAATGCTGAACTTACAACAGAGTTATTGCAAAATATTTTTTATCCTTCAGCACCATTGCATGATGGTGGAGTAGTGGTTGATGAGACAACAGTAATAGCTGCTTCCTGTCTTTTTCCGCTCAGTGATAATCCGAACTTAGAGAGGACCTTAGGCATGCGTCATCGGGCAGCAGTAGGTCTTTCTGAGAATTCGGACGCACTTGTGGTGTCAGTTTCGGAAGAGAATGGTTCAGTATCCTTGGCCATAAACGGACAGTTGACCCGGGATCTAACGCCTAATGATTTGCTTACTATCCTTAAAGGGCAATTAACAAAACCTCGCTAAAATAAACCTTCGGGTTTATAATTTTATTTCTAATTACAATAAGGGAGGATATAGATATGGAGTTTTTGAAGAAGATAAGTATTAAAAGAGCAATCATGCATAACTTTTGGCTTAAGATTATGGCTTTAGTTATTGCTATTCTTGTTTGGCTATATGTGAGTGGTTCAATTACTGGTGGCGGAAGAATTATATGAAGCTAGGCATCAATGTTGATCATGTGGCGACCTTAAGGCAAGCTCGGGACAACACAGCTTATCCTGATCCAGTAGTGGCAGCCCTCTTGGCAGAGTATGCTGGATGCGATTCGATAGTTGTCCATCTAAGAGAGGATAGAAGGCATATCAAGGAACGGGATGTGATTTTTGTCAAAGAAGCCGTAAAGATTCCTTTGAATCTAGAGATGTCTACCTCGAAAGATATTGTTGATTTTGCTTGTAAGGTAGTTCCTCAACAGGCAACTTTAGTTCCTGAGAAAAGACAAGAGTTGACTACCGAAGGTGGGCTTGACCTTATAAAAAACAATAAGAAGGTAGCTAGGACAATAAAGAGGTTAACCGGAGCCGGGATAAAGGTTAGTTTGTTTATTGATCCAGTGAAGAAACAAATTAAAGCAGCCAAGGACTTAGGTGTAAATATTATTGAGATTAATACTGGCGCTTTCTCGTCCACTAAAACTAAATCTGTCTTAGATAAGGAGATTAAAAAGATAAAAGAAGCAGCAAAGTTTGGCAAGAGTGAGGGTTTTTTTGTTGCTGCTGGCCATGGCCTTGATTATGGAAATTTAGGAGAGATAGTAAGGATAAAAGAGATAGCCGAGCTTAATATCGGGCATTCAATAATCTGCCGTTCTGTTTTTATCGGGGTTACCCAAGCTGTTGAGGAAATGCTTTCCCTATTAGGAAATAAAAGATAAAAGATGATTGTGGGCGTAGGTATAGATATAATACAAATAGATAAGATTAAGAAGTCGATAGAGAAGTGGAAGGATAGCTTCTTAGATCGTGTATTTAATGCCGAGGAGTTAGAGAATATTCCTAAAGGCAAAATGTACTACCAGCGTCTTGCTGCTCGTTTCGCAGCTAAAGAGGCGGTAATAAAGGCTATTTCAAAAGAGTGCCCCTTGGCTTTAACCGACATTCTTATTCTCAACAGGAAGAATGGTGCTCCTTATTGTAAATTCAAAAAAGATATTGGTGTTGATATTTTTCTTTCTATAACCCATGTTGAAGACTATGCGGTTGCCTGTGCAGTTGCTCAAAAGAAAG
>CAZHVO010000075.1:0-4315 GCA_964536195.1 uncultured Planctomycetia bacterium | reverse complement strand
ACACGTGATCCGAAAGGATCCGGGAGTTCGAATCTCCCCCTCTCCGCCATTTTTAAGGGCATTTTGCTTGTAAAATAACCAAGGACATGCTAGAATTTAGTGCTTAAGGTGGAGAATTTCGGCTTTTCTTTGATCATTTTACCTATATATAAAGAGAGAATAAATGGGAAAGGACCAGATCTATATGAGAAAGGCTCTGGGGCAAGCAGAGATAGCCTACTCAAAAGATGAGGTTCCGGTAGGGGCGGTTATTGTTTATAAGGATAAGATTATTGCCAAAGCCCATAACCAGATAGAGTGTTTAAATGACCCTACTGCTCACGCTGAGATGATTGCCATTACTCAAGCTGCAAGCTATTTAAAGTCAAAATGGCTTAAAGGTTGCAAACTTTATGTTACAATAGAACCGTGCTCAATGTGTGCCGGAGCCTTGGTTCTTAGCCGTATTGACAAGGTGATTTTCGGGGCAGCTGATCCTAAAACCGGAGCTTTTGGGTCAAAGATAGATATTAATACTTTAAAGCTTAATCATAAGATAAAGGTTCAAAGAAAAGTTTTAGAAGAAGATTGTGCTAAGATTTTACAAACGTTCTTTAAAGCCAAGAGAAAGAAGAACTAGGTTTTGCTTTTGTAATTATCGGAGAGGTCGCATAGCCCGGTTTAGTGCGGCGGTTTGCTAAATCGCTGTATGGGTGAAAACCCGTACCCAGGGTTCAAATCCCTGCCTCTCCGCCAGTTTTTATTTTTTGTCTTTCGTTTGAACTTCTACAAGACAAGAGGAGTATTGTAAGAGATGGGGATAGCATCCAGTACAGCCTTATTTAGTATCGGTCTTATCTTTTTAATTGTAAGTTCAAACTGGTTGATTCAGAGCTCCGTGAAGTTGTCTCTCTTGCTTAAGTTAACGCCGCTTTTTATCGGGGCGGTCTTAATTGCCGCTGGAACCAGCGCTCCTGAAGCCGGGGTGGGGATAATGGCAGCTTTGCGGGATCAAAAGGATATAGCATTAGGTAATGTTCTTGGCAGTAATATTGCTAATATCGGTTTAATTTTGGGCCTCTGTGCAGTCTTCAAACCTCTAAGGGTAGATAAGAACATTTTTAAGCGGGAGATACCGTTTTTATTCCTCTCGGTAATTTTATTTTATTTTTTAAGTTTAGACCTTGTACTCAGCCGGCTTGATGGCTTAATTCTTATTTTTGCCTTTATAGTTTTTTGTTTTGTTTCTTATTTCGGCTCCAAGAGTTCATTCAACCCCGAAGAAATCAAGGGTTTTAAAATTAAGAAATCCCTTGATAAATTAACTACTTGTCCTCCGGTCATTTTGGTTATGTTTCTTTCTTTAGCCGGTGTAATTTACGGGGCGGATTTAATGGTCAGGGGTGGGGTAGCCCTGGCAAAAGTATTCGGCTTAACCCCTTGGATTATTGGTATTACTATTTTTGCCATGGGAACATCCCTACCGGAATTCGCCGCATCCCTGTCGGCTGCGGTTAAGAACGTTCCCAGCATCAGCGTGGGCAATATTCTGGGAAGCAATATTTTTAATATTCTTTTGGTTTTGGGCCTGGTTGCATTAATCAGGCCGATCAGCCTGGATTCTTCGATATTAAAGTTTGAAGGTGTAGTTTTAATTGTTTTTACCTTACTTTTCTTTACAGTTATGCGTACTAGGTATAAAATAAGCCGCAGTGAAGGTTTAATTATGTTTTTAGGGTATATAGGATTTTTAATTATTTTAATAATTAAGAGAATATGAGTTACTTAGCTTTTGCCTTAAAATATCGACCGCAGAACTTTAGCGAGGTAGTCGGCCAAGAGCATGTGGTAGTATCATTGGAGAATGCTATTGCCAGCAACAGAGTCCATCATGCTTATCTTTTCAGCGGCCCTCGGGGTATTGGTAAGACCTCTTTAGCAAGAATTTTAGCCAAGTCTCTTAATTGCCAAGAAGGACCTACATCTACTCCTTGCGGAAAGTGTCTTAGTTGTACTGAAATTGTTAAGGGCCAATCCTTAGATATTATTGAGATAGACGGTGCTTCCAATAGAGGAATTGATGACATAAGAACACTAAGAGAGAATGTAAAACTGTCAGCGGCTAACTCTCGCTATAAGATTTACATCGTTGATGAAGTGCATATGTTAACTCAGGAAGCTTTTAATGCTCTACTTAAGACACTCGAGGAGCCGCCGGCCCATGTAAAGTTTATCTTTGCTACTACTCACCCTCATAAGGTGCTACCAACTATTCTTTCGCGTTGCCAGAAATTTCAATTTAATCTAATTTCTTTAGAGAAGATTGTCGGCAAGCTTAAAAAAATAGCCGCCACAGAAAAGATAAAGATAGAAGAGAATTTACTCTATACTATTGGCCGAGCTGCTGGCGGTAGTATCCGTGACGCTGAATCTTTGTTTGATCAGCTTGCCCCGATTATCCTGGAGAAGGGTTCCTTAAAGGATATTTTTTCCTTTCTGGGGATAATTGATGAAGAAAGCCTTAATCAAGTCCTGAAAGCTTTGATCAAGAAGGACTTAGAAGCCTGCTTAACTTTCGTTGATAAGACCGTAAAGGATGGAAAAGATTTAGGAATATTCTTAAATGCTTTTATTGAGCATTTGCGAAATCTTCTCCTAGCAAAGATTAGTTTGAAAAACTTTAAAGAGCTTAGCGATGTTTCACCGCAAAGTAAGGAATTTATCTCTAAGCTTTCGGGAGAAGTTTCAACTTTGGATATCCTAAAGCTAATTGACCTACTTATTGAGGCTAAAGAGTTATCTGGTCGCCTCAATACAGTTAGGATTCCTCTAGAGTTAGCCTTGATAAGGTATGCTCAACCGATCAGTCTAGATACTCCTAAGAAGAATAACCCAACTACTAATTCTCAGCCAGTGGATAAGGAAAGAATAGAGGTAAACCTTGCAAAGGAAGAACTTTCTAAGGAGGTAAATGCAAATAGTGACGATTTTGATTTGGAAATAGAGGATATCACTTCCCAAGAGGAAGATCGTTCTGTTGAAAGTAAACTTAGTGAAGATATTAAAGGTGGTGCTCCAAGTGACAATGCTATAGTCGGTCAGCTAAAGAGTAGATGGAAGGAAGTGATTTCTTTTATGCAGAGAAAAAGAGCTGCCATTGCCTCACATCTTTCCTTTTCACAGCCAGTATCTTCCCGAGGCTCCTTAGTTACTGTTGCTTTTTCTCCTCAGGATTACTTTCATAAGGAGAGCGTAGAGAGTAGTAAAAATTTAAAGTTTATCGAGGGGATTGTATCTAAACTTATTGATAAAACAATAGGGATAAAGTTTATTCTTCAGGATTTGCCGGAGGAGCTTTCTTCGGTTGAATATCAAAATTCTGAAGGTGCTGAGAAAAAAGAAATAGAGGCTAAGCTTAAGGCCGAGGAGAGCAAAAAAGAATCAACCGAAGATGACACCTTTCTTAATGAGCTCCTAGATACCTTTGGCGGTAAATTCCATAGTGGCGATGAGTAGTTTTTCTAATATTTTTAATGAATTAGTAAGGAGTCTTTCGCGTTTTCCGGGGGTAGGCCGGAGAAGTGCAGAGAGAATGGTATTTTATATATTAAAGATGCGGCCAGAACAGGTAAAGGAATTAGCCGGGAACATGGAGGAGATTCATAATCATATAAAGCCTTGTAAGATGTGTAATAATTTTTCTACCAAAGATATTTGCTCTATTTGCTCAAGCCATAAGAGAGAGAAGGATGTTATTTGTATAGTAGAGGAGCCCAAGGATATTATGGCCATTGAGAAGACTTCTCGTTACAATGGCCTCTATTATTGTTTATTGGGATCGATTTCACCTATGGAGGGTCTAGGTGGGGAAGACTTAAATTTAGGAAAGTTAATTAATCGTATAGAGCAGGGAGAGATTAAAGAGATTACAATCTCTACTGACCCGGACAATGATGGTGAGCTAACTGCTCAATTTCTGATTCAGAAATTATCCCGATATAAGATAAAACTCTATAGAATTGCTATAGGTATACCCTTAGGCACGCAAATAGAATATATTGATTCAGCTACTTTAGGAAAAGCCCTTTTAGAGCGTAAAGCTGTTGCTTGACCGTAGAGGCTAAATAGGTTATAATTGAAAAACTTTTGTCTTTGAGAATTTGGATTTCCCCGGTAGCTCAATTGGTAGAGCGGTTGGCTGTAGACTAAGTTAGCAGCTCTTGTGAGAAATCGCAAGGTGTAAACCGAACGACGCAAGGTAATGCCGAGCGGCGTAAACGGGAAAAAGCGAGTAAATTCAGGGAAACCCTTCAAAACAAGGGCAATCCTGAGCCAA
>CAZHVO010000074.1:0-4431 GCA_964536195.1 uncultured Planctomycetia bacterium | reverse complement strand
AATGAAGAAGCAAATAAAAACAGGATGAATACCACAACACCGGCAGCAATCAATCTCTTAGCAAGCTTCAAAACCACAAGAACAAGAGTGGTAAAGTCTTTTTTTGTAATATATTCAGTAAAAAACCGGGGGAGAGCAGTCCCTAACGGAGAGATTGCCATTGGCGCAAACATTATCAAAGAAATCAAGGCATTGAAGGTTCCATAATCTTCGGGGGTGAGCAGCCTCACTGAAACAAGGTGATAAAGGAGACTGCATACCCCGGCAAGAGTAGTGCCTAAAAAAACAATCGCCGTATGCTGAATAAGGTCATCTTTAAATAATTTTTTAAGTTTCTTTCGCATACGAGTTAATGTGTAAATGAGTATATGAGGTTATTAATTTCTATCATCTAATATTTTCTTTATTTTTCATATATTTAATAAAATTTAGTAATTTCGGCCTTAATAATTCAATTAATTCTACCAACTCTTCACTTTTGGCATATCCGAGCCTCTGAGCTATTACAATTTGAGTTTCAAGCTCTGAAAGAGAACCTAAAGATATATATAAAAAGCGTAAAAACTCTTTATTACCGCTTCTGGCAGCTCCCTCAGCAATATTAGAAGAAAAGGAAACAGCTGCCCTTCTCATTTGAGAAGATAGAGTATATAGCTCTTCTTTGGGATATTTTGCCGTTATTTTATAAACATTTTCTGCTAATACTATCCCCATCTTCCATATGTCTAAATCCTTATGCGTCTTCATTCTTCTCCCCATTTACTCTTTCTCTCATCTACTCATACACCCATACACCCTTTAACCTATTTACTCATTTTTTAAAATCCAATATATGCCCGATAACTTTCAGGAATGCCCGTCCGAAATATTTAAGATCATCAATTTCGCGTATGCTGAGTAGTTTTCGCACGATAAATTCAGGATTAAAACTTACTGAATACATACCCTGGACAAGTTTAAGAAGCTGATCAGGGTTAAAGTTTAATTTCATTACTGGGTTCTTCATATCGTAATAAGACCAATCATAGCTTGTGAGCAAATCACTGCTCTCACATTCCTGGAATAAAGGTGTCCTCGGATAAGGGATTACAATGGTTGCCTGCATAGTATAGGCATAATCTTTCTTTAACAACCACCGGCCTAAAGTTAAAGTCTTCTTTGCATCTTCATAGCTTTCCCAAGGATAGCCAAACATAATAGTTATGTGAGGATAAAGCCCGGCCCTTCTTGCACTACGGCAAGATTCGATTATGGCTTCAATTCTTACATTTTTCTTTATTCTATCAAGAGTTTCTTGATTGGCTGATTCAATGCCAAAAAGCAAGAATCTAAAACCGGCTTTTCGCATCAATTTATATTCACCACGACTTAAGACCCCGAAGCGCATATTGCAATCAAGATTAACCTTTTTATTCAACCCCCTCTCAATCATGCCCTGACAAAAATCATTTAGCCATTTGCCAGTAGACAATGTCCCGGTATCATCCATAATTTCCCGAACTTTATAATTTTTTACTAAATATTCTATTTCATCTAATACATTACTTACTTTTCTTACCCTAAACTGAGGATAAAGCTGGGGCCAAGAACAAAAAGTACACTTACCCCACCAGCAATCACGCCCACTCATTATGTAAGTACCGGGCCAACGGCGATAATTTCCATTTTTATAAGCATATAGCTTCCAGTTAGTTAAGTCTCGATCAATAAAGGGCAAGGAGTTTAAATCGTGATTTAATTGAAATCGGCCGGTATCTTTAACTTTCCCCTCTTGGCGATACCAAATGCCTTTTTCTAACCCTTCTAAGGGAAGTGATTTTCTTAAAGTATTACAAAGATTAAGTAAGAGAAAATCGTAATCACCTCCGGTTAGAACAAAGTCAACTTTTGAATTTTCAAAAGTCTCTTTGGGCAAAGCAGTCACGTGATCACCGAAAAGAACAACCTTAAGGTTTGGATTACTGGTTTTAATCTCATTTATCAATTGCCACTCCTGCTTAACTACTGGAGTCTTAGCTTCAAAAGCAATTAAATCAAAATTCTCTTCTTTTATTATCTCCAAAAACTGCTGGGAAGAAATACTCTCGGCAATACAATCAAGCCACTTTACCTCAAAGCCATTTTCTTTAAGTAGAGTCGCTGCCGATGCTGGGACTACTGGATAAATATAGGTTGGCTCTTTGAAATACTGAAATTGTCTATTTTGACCTAAAGTAGGACAGCCCTTTACAGAACTTAATGGTGGGAAACAGATAAGTACCTTCATCGTTTGTCTATAATAGTTTTTTATGCTTTTATTACTTCTTTTTTATTTTTGAAACTTTAGCGTCCGTCTAATACTTTTATGGATACAATAGCGGTTGAGGCTTAGCCTCAACCGGCTCCCCGGCCTTTAGGCGAGGGAGATTGTATACATTTCTCCTCACTCATCTTCTTAGCAAACAACCCTTTTATAAAATAGACACCGTAGGTAATATGAGTTAAAAATATACCTGAAACCGTTAAGAATAATAATTTGATTCTATTCATACGGCTCTCTTTGAAATCAAAAACTAATGATAGACTGCTTGCTAAGATAAGGACTAAATACATAGTCAAAATAAGAAAATAAATGCTTGAAGCTAGAGAAGAAGATAGGCTTGAGATCCCTCCGGTTAACAAGGCTATAACGAAAATAGAAGGAATAAAATATTCCAAGCGCAAAGAGGTCTTAGGGTATTTTTTGGCAAAGTATCCTCGATGCAAAGCATAGCTTTTAATTTGTTTAAGGTGTCCTTTAAATAAATTACGCCGATGGTGGTAAACCTGTACCCTAGGGCTATAAACCATCTTCACACCAGCCTCTAAGACCTTCAGGCATAAAAAAGTATCTTCCCCAGGCCAAAAAGGCTTATCAAATCCACCAATATCAGAAAAAAGATCTTTTCTTATTAAAAAGTTACAACTAGGAAAATCAAAGACCTCTCTTCTTGGGCCAGGAATATACCTAAAATTATGATTTCCTGAGACTAAAGGGGAAGCATAAACTAAGCCGCTTCCTTTTTGCAAAATAGAATCATCTTGGGGAGTTACTGCCGGGCCGCAGACACAACCAAACTTTTCACTTTCTTTGAATATATTAACGGCCTCCTTTAACCAATCTTTCTTGGGATAAGCATCGTCATCCAGAAAAGCAAGGATTTCCCCTTTTGCTTCTTTGGCTCCGATATCTCGTTTCTTTGGTGGGGTAACATCTCCGGTAGGAATTATTCTCACCCTTGAGTGAGACAGAATACCTTCCTGAGTAATCCTTGAGTCTGGCAAGATTATTATTTCATAATCTTCAGAATCAACCCTTCGACTTCGTCCTTCGGCGCGCTTCGCTTGCTCAGGACGACCCTGAGCTTGTCGAATGGGCCGCTCAGGGTTGATACTGAGCGGCGTCTGGCGTTCCTGTCCCGAAGGATAGAGTTCGGACGCTGTCGAAGTATCAAGCTCCAGACACTTACTTACGCACTCTCTTAAATTCTCGCAACATGCCTTTGCGGCGATGATAATCGATACGGTCATAGACTCCTTAATCACTTAATTTTTATCTCCTCTATTGCTAAAGCCTTAGCCAAAGAAAATAAAGTAATCAAAGTTATGTTTGTTTTACCGTCTTCAATTTTTGATATATCCGGCTGTTTCACTCCCACCTGAAGAGCTAACTCCTTCTGGCTTAAGCCTTTATTCACTCTTGCTTCTTTTATTCTCGCACCAATCTTTGCTAAAAAAGGTACGGGTCTCCCAAAAGGTTTCTTGTAATCAACCCCTTTATCCCGAAGAAGCTGTTCATAGACCGTCTGCCACCAATCAACAAAATTTGTTTGCCCTGTCGTCTTTTCCCAATATTTTTTCACCTTTGGCCAAAATTCAATAAACTCATTTTTATCTATGAAAAGAAATAACTCTTTTGGCTTTTGGCAACGGGAAAGAAAATTAACCATTCGCATATTGAATTTAGGGTGACTGGGATTTTTAAAGATATCTCCTAATTCCATGACAGCTTTCTCATTTAAATCCCAAAAATATTTTGAATATACAAACTTTTTCATCTTATTTCATCAGCTATAAATTTTTTTATCTGGTTCTCTAAGTAAATAATAATTTCTTTTGAATCAATTTTTTTCTCATATATATCCAGGTCTAGAAGGTCCAGTTGAAATTCTCTTCGCGAAAACGTACGATACCAATGAATTGTTCCGCGCTGAAAGTTTAAAGGAATATCTTTTAAAAACTCGGCTAAAGGCTTAATTTCTTTTGAAAGTTTATATATATCAAATACATCCCTGGCTTTCTTACGGCCTACAATAATCTGCCGGCCTATTGCATCCACCTCCGGTATTGTCCCGGAGATAGCAATAATCTTTTGATAATATATATTCTCTACACTGTAGACCGGAATTTCTT
>CAZHVO010000073.1:0-4621 GCA_964536195.1 uncultured Planctomycetia bacterium | reverse complement strand
ACTGATTGCGTTTTTTCCGGAAACAAAGGCCAATATACTGAAGATGATCCTTCAGACGCAGAGGATTTATATGGAAAAACTAAATTTTTAGGAGAGGTGACTTATGGGGGAGCTTTAACTTTGCGAACGTCTATCATTGGCCACGAGCTCAATTCACAACGTAGTTTATTAGAGTGGTTTTTATCCCAAAAAGGCAAGCGCATTAAAGGATATACCGAGGCTATTTTTAGTGGGTTTACAACTAAGATGTTGTGTGATATTATCCTTGACATAGTTGGACATCATAAAGAGCTATCCGGGCTTTATCATATTTCCAGTGAGCCTATTGATAAGTTCAATTTGTTGTCTTTGATAAAGCAGATATATAAGCTAAATATTGAGCTTGAACCCGATGATCGGGTTGTATGTGATCGTAGTTTAGACTCCGGTCGTTTTCGTAAAATAGCTGGTTTTAGGCCTTTTTCTTGGGAGGAGATGGTTGTTGATATGCATAACGATGTGGCATTTTATGAAGCATTGAGGAGGAAAAAATGATTTTTGAAGGGAAAAGAATTTTGATTACCGGCGGTACAGGTTCGATAGGCAGGGTTTTAATTAGTAGGCTTTTAGATGGCAAATCAGGAGTACCTGAAAAGATAGTGGTTTTTTCCCGGGATGAAGCCAAACAGCACCAGATGCGAATGTTTTATAAGCGCCGTAAAATTGCTACTGATGAAATAATCTACCATAATTTTGATCAATTGGTGGAGTTTTATATTGGCGATGTGAGAAATTTTGATAGTGTTGTCTCAGCTCTTAAAGATATAGATATTGTATTTAATGCCGCAGCTTTAAAGCAAGTGCCTACTTGTGAATACTTTCCATACGAAGCAGTAATGACCAATATTATTGGGCCTCAAAACATAGTTACAGCGATTAGAGATTATCATTTACCTGTAGAAGTTGTAGTTGGGGTTTCTACCGATAAAGCATGTAAGCCGGTAAATGTTATGGGGATGACTAAGGCCATACAGGAACGTATTTTTATTCAGGCCAATTTGGGTTGTCCTAAAACTCGTTTTGTTTGCGCAAGATACGGAAATGTGCTTGCATCAAGAGGGTCAGTAATTCCTTTATTCCGAAGTCAAATCTTGTCGGGAGGGCCAGTCACAATTACTACTACAAGTATGACGCGATTTCTTTTAAGCCTTAACAAAGCTGTGGATATTGTATTTGCTGCGGTTCGTGAGGCGAAAAGAGGAGAAACCTATATCCCGCGAAGCCTATCGACTAGAACTATAGATATTGCTGATGCCATGATTGGCTCTCGAAATATTCAAAAAGATATTATAGGTATTCGTCCGGGAGAAAAGAGTCATGAAATTCTTGTTTCAGAAGAAGAATGTTTCCGGACAATCATTAGGAAAGAGTATTATGTAATCTTGCCAATTGTTCCTGAGTTGAGGGAAGAAAGCCTTTCTGCCTTAGTTACTCTTGATAAAGAATATAGTTCTGCTGATAGTGTTGTTACGCTTGAAGAAGTAAAGACTATTTTAAAGGAAAATAAGCTGATGGTTGATGATCCTGTATTTCATTCCGATGAAATCTAAGAAGTTAAAGATACTTACAATAATTGGAACTCGCCCGGAAATAATTCGTTTAAGCTTTATCATTCCAAAATTAGATAAAGCCTGTAAACATATACTTGTTCATACCGGGCAAAATTTTGATGCGAATCTGAACGATATTTTTTTCCAACAACTTAAACTAAGAAAGCCGGATTATTTTTTAGGGGTTAAGGCAGCTACCTTCGGAGAGCAGATAGGTAAGATGTTTATTAAGGGAGAAAAAGTTTTATGCAAAGAAAAACCTGACAGGGTTCTTATCTTGGGGGATACTAATAGTGGCCTTCTTAGTATTATTGCCCGGCGCCTGAGGATTCCCGTATACCATATGGAGGCAGGGAACCGCTGCTATGACGATCGTGTTCCTGAAGAGATAAACCGTAGGGTTATTGATCATAGTAGCACTATTCTAATGCCTTATACCGGCCGGAGCAAAGAAAACCTTATTCGTGAAGGAATAGAAGATCAGCGTATCTCTGTTATCGGCAACCCTATTTATGAGGTAATTCAACATTATTGCCACTCGATAGATGACCGTAAAGTTTTAGATAGGTATAAAGTAAATAAAAAGGAATATTTTTTGCTGACAGCACACAGAGCCGAGAACGTTGATGACAAAAAAAGGCTGGTGAGTTTATTTGAGGGGATAAGCAAAATTCAGGAATATTACAAAATGCCTGTTATTTGCAGTTTTCATCCCAGAACCAGAGATAAGGTTAAAAGTTTCGGTTTAAAAACTATCAAAGAAAAAGTAACTTTTGTGGAACCCTTAGGTTTTTTTGATTTTATCACATTGGAAAGAAATGCTTTTTGTGTTTTAAGCGACAGTGGTACAGTTCAGGAAGAATGTTGTATTCTTAAAGTTCCCAATGTAACAATTCGCGATGTTACCGAACGTCCCGAAACTGTTGAATGCGGAAGTAATATCTTAAGCGGAGTAGAGCCGCAGCGGATTTTTGAGGCTGTAAATTTAGCAACAGGTAAAGATTGTTGTTGGAACCCTCCCCGGGAATATTTAGCCCCTCGTGTTTCAGATACCGTATTAAAGATAGTTCTTGATTATCCTGATGATTAAATCTTTTCGTAAAACCACTCCACTTTATTTTTTTGTTGACCTTGTTCTTATCTCGGTAATATTCTGCACAGCTTACATATTTAGTTTTAACTCTTTTAATAATCTTTTAGTCCGGATAAACCTACCTAATCTAAAAGAATATTCAGTCATTTTTGTGCTTTGGACAATATTCATAGCTATTTCTTTTAACCGGCGAAACCTTTATGTTACCGATAGAGCTTTGAGTATACCCAAAGAGATTTCCAAAGCAGTTATAAACATTTTTTATACCGGCATTTTGGTAGCCGGATTAATATTTTTTACTAAGTATCAGTTTTTTTCCCGACAGATTTTCTTGAAGAGTTTTTCCCTTCTTTGTATATTTTTACCCAGTTGGCGGGTTACAAAAAGATTATTATTAAGGAAACTTATTTCTCAAGGTTACCGCAATAGAAATGTGCTGATAGTAGGAGTGGGTAGGGTAGGAAAATTAGTCTGGGGTGAAATACAAAGGCATTCTTATTTGGGGTTTCGGGCAATAGGTTTTTTAGATGATAATGGAGGCCGGTTAAAGGAAGGGCCTCCGGTAGTAGGCAAATTAACTGATTTTCTTCATGTAACTAAAAAATACTTCATAGATGAGGTTATCATAACCATTCCCTCCGAGAAAAAGGTGATATCTAATTTAATAGAACAAGCAAAGGGCTTAAGGTTGGGGATAAGAATAGTACCGGAAGATTTCGAACAAGCATTGCCGATATTAAATATAAGCTACTTAGGCGTAATGCCTTTATTGACCTATAAAGAGAGGGAACTTCATCCTGAAGAGATGGCTTTGAAAAGATTATTTGATTTTGTAGCATCACTACTTTTCTTAATCCTTTTTTCCCCGCTATTCATAATAGCTGCAATATTGATTAAGCTTGACTCCAAAGGGCCTATATTTTATATTCGGAAAAGAGCTGGACACAGAAAAAGGTCTTTTAATTTTTATAAATTTCGTTCTATGGTAAGAGAATCAGATAGTTTAAAGGCTAATCTGTTGGATAAAAATGAATCTAAAGGAAATGTTATTTTTAAAATAAAAAGGGATCCTCGAATTACTGGTATTGGTAGGTTTTTGAGAAAATATAGCATAGATGAATTTCCCCAGATATTTAATGTTCTAAAGGGAGATATGAGTTTAGTCGGGCCGAGACCTTTTCCGGTAGAGGAAAGCCAAAAGTTAGAGCATGATCATTCAGAAAGATTTACAGTAAGGCCGGGAATAACCGGTTTGGCTCAGATTAAAGGCAGGTCTGATTTATCTTTTTATCGCTGGGGAAAGTGGGACCTATGGTATGTAAATAACTGGTCTCTTGGGCTTGACTTTTTGATTTTGTGGTGGACAGTGCCAGTGGTTTTAAAAGGTAAAGGGGCTTATTAGTTAATTAGTCTATATGGTTTATTTAGCTGATTTAGTTTATTAATTAATGTTTCAAGCTTCCCAGCCCTTCCGGATTTCAAAACTGACCTTTTTTATCGGTTTGTTTATAATTATATCTGCCTCATTTTTGCGGCAGGTGATGGATTTTATCAAAGCTGTCGTAGGTGAGGGCGGTTTTATCCTTCTAATAGGAGCAGCCGGGACGGTTTTCCTGGTTAGCTTTCTAATTTTAATAATAGGGAAGCGCCCCAGTTTCCTAAAATTCTCGATATTTATAATAGCATTAATTACCGGAATGTGGTTCTGCTGGCAGTTGAAAATTCCTGAAGAGAAGATTCATCTTTTAGAATTTGCAGTCTTAGGGTGGTTTGCAAGTAGGGATTTGATTAAAACCAACAGAAAAGTTAAGGGTATTATATTTACTTTGGTATTTACACTTACGGTCGGTGTTTTAGATGAAGTCTTTCAAGGAATTTTACCTTATCGTTATTTCCAGTGGTGCGATATCGGCTTTAATAGCGCCGGAGGCGTTTGGGG
>CAZHVO010000072.1:0-4686 GCA_964536195.1 uncultured Planctomycetia bacterium | reverse complement strand
GTAAAACAAATAAAATTTACAATATTAAATGTCCGCCAGACTACATCTTCGGAAACAAAACCGTCGGGAGCCATTAAGGCAAAACAAATCCACACACCTGTTACCCAATACATACTGATATCCCGGGACGACTTTCTCTTAATTATTCTTACAATCAGGGGTATATTCCATAAAGGTAATATTACTGATGCTATGTGTGCTATTTTTTCTACCATTGAACTACACCTCGTCTGTGTTACCTGTTTGCTCTGCGATATTCAGAGCTAAGTTTATTGTTATTTCCTTGCACCGTAGGCAACGATGAGAATAATTAAAAGCTTTGAGTCTCGCCTGCGGCGAGATCGTTGACTACCATTTGATTAATTTATTTTAAGTAGCCTATTATTTTAAATTATAGTTGTTGTAGGGAATATCCTTTTTTCTTTAATAATTGAACGATACCTTTCTCGCCAACCAAATGCCCGGCTCCGACAACAACAAAATGAGTATCATTGGTACCTAAGTATCTTTCTATCTTTAAAACCATCTTTCTATTACGTTCATAGAATATTTTCTCAATAATCGGCAATATTTCTGGATGCTCATCTAATCCTTTCATTAATATCTCTTCGACCTTATCAGCATTACCATTCTTCCAAGCCTTGATCAAATTATCCATCTCTTTCTCGATAATCTTTAAGTCTAACAAGGTGGAGAATAAAAGTAAATCCTGCTGCTTATCGGTAAAACCATCAAAAAGACTAAGCTGATACTCTAGGCTCTCAAGTTCTAGTATTCTTTTGCCTTTTGCTTTTTTTAGAAAATGTTTATCTACGCCATATTCAGGATCAAACCCTAGTTTTAAAAGTTCTAATGTTGACAAAGTTATACTTAAAAACCAAGGCTTAAAAATAGCCATTGGGCCAAGGCCTAAACCAGAACCTCCTAATTTCTCTTCTACCATCTTAAAAGTTTTTTTGGATAAATGGTCTCCTAGAGTGCTGCCGTCAGAATAAACACCTCTTTCCATAAACGTTTGCTGCAATGCAATTGGATCAAAAGCTTCAATATTCACCTCAACGACTAGGGTATTCGAACCTTTGAAAGCATCCTCTATCCTCTTATCTAGAGGATAAAGTGAGGGCTTGGCAAGATGTATTGAACCAAGAATATATACACTATTTCTTGCTGACTTAGCTTCCCATAAAAAGACCTTTCCCTTACTACCAGAAGCGCTGCGGCTAGGACTGCGGCTAGGAACAACAATAATCTCTTCTGAAGAGTAAGTGTTCTCTTGTTGAATGGTCTCTATCTCATCAGCCCAATAGGTTAAAGAAGTACCGTCAAAATCTAACTTAATATAATCATCGGTTCTTTCTATAACCTTGCCGCTGACACTCTTACCGTTCTTTAAATAAACAGTATCAGCGAAAGCTGTTGACGTTAAAAATGAAATTAAAAAAATTACTGAAAATAATTTCCTCATATTTTATTATTCTCGGTTTTATTTCTTAAGCAAAGATATAACTTCCTCGAGTTGATTTGATATTTTTTTCAAAATATCCATCTGTTCACGCTGGGAACGTTCTTGCTTCTCCTGAACTTGTTTTGCCTGAGATGCCATTTTTGATAAATCGCCTAATTTACCTAGGTCAAACATTTATCCTCCTTATATTTCGATTAAAAAGAATAAGAAAATCTTCCAGAATCTTTGGGATAATTTAGGATTTCTTGGAAAAAGATTTAAGGGCTTTGAGATAATTATTGTAATTAGAATTTATCTCTCTTAGGCTATCAGACCCAAATTTTTCCAAAAAGCACTCGGTTAATGCAATCGCTGCCATATTCTCAGCAATAAGAGCACAGGCGACTATCGCACAAATATCTGAACGCACAACCGGTGCCTTCTCGACTCTTTTATTAAGGATATTTATTGAATCAAGTGGTTTAGCTAAGGTAGCAATTGGCTTCATGGCTAGCCTTAAGACAATCGGTGATCCGGTAGAAATGCCACCCTCAATACCACCAGAATTATTAGTCTTTCTGGTAAAACCCTTGCCAGCCTTATAATATATTGCATCATGAGAAAGTGAACCTCTCACTCTTGCATAGTCAAAGCCTAAACCTACTTCAACCCCTTTAACTGCCGGAATGCTCATCAGATAATAAGCAAGTTTAGCATCTAGACGTCGGTCAAAATGCATAGAATTTCCCAACCCCGGTACAGCCCCCTCTATCCAAAGTTCAATTATTCCTCCTAAACTGTCTCCGGATTTAGCGGCAGACTCGATTTCTTTAATCATTAGTCTTTCTTTATTATTATCGATACAATTCAGCTTTGATTTCTTAATTTTACTAATAATATCAATTATATTCTTAGGCCGTTTATCAGAAGAAATTCCGCCAACGCTTATAGTAAAACTAGCAGTCTTTATCTTAAAATTTAAAAGGAACTGCTTACATACCGCGCCAGCGCAAACCCTAGCCACTGTCTCCCTTGCTGAAGAACGCTCAAGTATATTTCTTATATCTGTTTCCTGATATTTTAATGCTCCGGCTAAATCAGCATGTGAAGGCCTCGGTACAGAAAGAGAAGGCAAATTATCCTTACCTTGAGTGAATATCTTAGCATCTTTATTCTTAACTAACATCGCTATCGGACTGCCTAAGGTTATTTTATTACGCAAACCAGAGATAATATTAACTTTATCCCGCTCTATGGACATCCGCTTCCCTCTACCAAAACCAGACATCCTTTTTTTCAATTCTTCATTGATGAATTTCTCATCAACCCTAACCCCTTTGGGAAACCCTTCTAAGATAGCAGTAGCATACTCTCCATGGGATTCACCAGCAGTTAGAATTCGCATTTTATCCTCCTATTCCTAAAATAGAACTCAATATTTTATTTCCCCAGAAAAATACAACTACTGTTGCTAAAGATAAATACGGTAAATAAGGTATTAAGTGTGACTTCTTAAAGATGACAGCAAAAATCGAATACAAGAGAGCGATAAAAGGAGCTAAAAAGAATACTAACACTACATTCCAAACTATAAATCCTGAAACTAACGAGTGAACTCCTAAGAATACACCGACCATGCCCATAAAATCGACATCACCTAACCCTAAAGACTCTCTTTCGCCTTCAATTGACTCTTGCTTACGAAGTTTGAGGTAAAAATCAATACCAATATCACCAAAAAACTTAAAAGCATAAGTAAAGCCAAACCCGAAAAATAATCCTCTTAGAGCTCTATAAAAAGGCAGGGCTTCTAAATCAAAAACCCCGGCCTTAAAAAGCCCTACACTCGGCCAAAAACTAAACAGTAATCCTCCAATAATTCCTATAAAACACAGGTTTACTGGAATAGCATGGTAGTCAATATCAATAAATGAAACTACTACTAACAGTGAAAAAAGAAATATATATTTTGCTAACTCTATCGTAAACCCTAGTTTTAGGTATAGGACTAGAAAGAATATAGCAGTAATAAGTTCAACCAGAGGGTATCTTAGAGATATCTTCTTGCTACACTTTCTGCAGCGACCTTTTAAAATAAAAAAGCTTAATATCGGAACATTGTCATACCACTTGATAGGAGTCTTGCACTTTGGGCAAAAAGAACCCGGAAAGATGATGGACTTCTCCTTAGGCATACGATGAATGCAGACATTTAAGAAACTGCCCACGCAGCTGCCAAAAACAAATATAAATATTCTCTCAATCATTTCTTTCCCAAGGCCTTATCTATCGCTCCCCACATTACCTCTACTATTTTAGCATAAGGAATGAGCGTTCCAGTAAAATAAATAAAAGAAAAAGCTCCCTGATAAACAAGCATACCTAAGCCATCAGAACAATGTAAGCCTTTACTCTTAGCAAGAGATATTAATTTTGTCGGAGAAGGATTATAGATAAGATCATAAACAAATAAATCTTCATGGAGTATACTATCTTCTACCAAACAGGGATCATCCTTGGTCAAACCTATAGGAGTTGCGTTGATTAGTAAATCCTTATTAATCATATCTAACTGCTCTATTCCTTCTACTATTGATATATTAAGTTTCGGGAAAAGTTCTCCTAACATAAGAGAAACACTCTCTCCCCTTTCCTTGTCAATATCAAAAATAGCTATCTGGCTTACTCCTTTTTTAGCCACAGCATAAGCAACAGCCTTTCCAGCCCCTCCAGCACCTAATATAGCTACCCTCTTGTTTAAGGGATTAAAATTTAATTTATTTAAGTGCCTTAGGAATCCAGCTACGTCAGTATTAAACCCCTTTAAATCCTTACCCCTTCTTACTATAGTATTTACAGCTTTTATCTCCCTGGCATAACAAGCTGAATTATCTAGCTCTATACAGCCAAAATCCAGTACTTTTTCTTTATAGGGAACAGTAACATTTAACCCCCAGATATTTTCATTCTCCATTCGCCTTAGGAAAGATTCTACTTCCTCGGGTTCCTTTTGAAATAAATGGTATTCTCCGGGAATATTTAGTTTCTTAAAAGCAGCATTATGCATTAATGGAGAGAAAGAGTGTTCTATGGGGTTGCCTACTAAACCGTATATTTTAGAAGATTGCATATTTACCCTCCGAAAATAATGCTCCAAAAGTAATCCCAATGTTCCTTCTTAAAGTAAGTAAAGGGTTTGGAGTAAGTATACTTAAGGTAACTTTCTATCTCCTCTTGAGTTC
>CAZHVO010000071.1:0-4861 GCA_964536195.1 uncultured Planctomycetia bacterium | reverse complement strand
AGCTTCTTCCTATGCTTTGGCAGCTATGGCCTATATGTTCAGAACTGCCTACCTAGTCTTTTTTTTAGTCCTTGTAGCCGCGGATGCATTCCGAATTACAAAAGCGGAGAGCTTGAAAAGATTTTTTGCTAAGCTATGTCCCCGGAAATCTGACTGGCCTGTTTTTAGTGTGCTAATTATATTGTTTTGGTTTAATTTTGCACAGTCTCCTCATCATTGGAATAACGGTAACGGTGCCACCACTACTTGGTTTCCTAGCGATGGTAAGAGTATAGCAAATGGTGCTTTCATTCAGGGATATAATTGGCATTATATATTTTATAAGTACGGAACTTTCGAAAACAAAGATTTCTATTTTACTAATCAAGAGGTCTTCAACGGTGCTCCTGATGCTCTGAGGGCAACCCTGGCCAATCCTAAGTTTGTGATCACTCAGTTTACCCGCAACATTAAGAATACTTTCTGTGTTATTGCTTCTCTGACTGAATTGCCACCTTTTCTCTATAAAAAATATCTTAAAGGTTTCAGTTATTACTTTTTTCTTTTATTTTTTACTATTCCTTTTGCCTTTGTGATTTTGTATGGGGCATTAAAGGCTTCTAGAAACCGGACAATGTTTTTATTTATCTTATCTTCGGCGTTAATCATAGTTGGAAATTCAGTAATAATTGCCAAGGCAAGATACATGTACCCTTTAGTTCCTATTTTCTTGTTAAGCGCTTTTTGGTATGGTAGAAATATTGCTAATTTTTTAGGAAGAAAAAAAATCGTTAGTAATTTAATTATAGCTTTATTATTTTTATTTTTGTCTCCCGGATTCAGTGCCTGGAGCCGAATAGTAAAAGATGGTGTCGAGGATATCAATAAGAGTGAGCTTAAGATTATGGAAAGAAGAGACTATTCACCAAGGGCATCTTTCCGACAACTTGAGCTTTTAGTTGAAGGGTGCAAGGGTGTGTTAGCTCTGGAACACCAATTTCTGGGGGCATTTATGGATATACCCTTAAACAGGGTTTACGACATTTGGGAAATTCCTCCTTTTGGAGAATTTGGCAATTCGTCCTATGACGGTTTAAGGCCAGAACGCATTGATTGTCTTTTAATTTCTCAGGCCTTATCTACAGGAACGGGCTGTGCTACAAATCACCAAATTCGTTATCAAAATTACATTAGTCCTTATGCAGAATATTTGAAAAAAAAGGGGGCAAAAGTATACAATATTAAAAATTTTGGCAAAGCTATAGTCTTGCCATAAATTTCAATAAGAAGCATTACTCTATGAACGGTATAGGTTTGATATGAAAATTTTATCTTTTATTCGCGAGATTTTTAGAAAATACCCTCGTTTATTTATCGCTAATACAGCTTTGGTAATCTTTCTTGGCGTAATTGATATATGCGCTATTTTTTCTGTTGCTCCATTGATAGATTTTTTAACACATCCTGATATGGTCGGTATCAGTCCTCTTACTGAACGCATAGTAGGGTTAATGGGTTCTATTGGTTTGCCGGTGACATTGCCAGTTTATTCATGTATTTTCCTTGTTTTTGTTAGTTTGAGTGGCGGATTGCGTATTTTGGTTAGATACTCGCTTTTAAGAGCTAAGTATGTATTGACGCGTGACCTTATCCTTGGTACGTTTAAAGATTTTTTCAATGCCCGATGGCATTTTTTTTCTAGCAGTCGACAGGGAATGTTACTCAATACATTCATTAGAGAGCTTGGAGTAGTAGGCGATGCTTTTGGTGCGATGGGTATCTTTTTTGCTGGATTTTTGCAACTGCTTATTTGTTTGGCAGTTCCTTTCTTTATCTCTTGGCAGGTTGCAAGTGTAAGTTTAGTTGCTATTTTAGTTTTAAGCTTGCCATTTGTTGTTCTGGGGAGAGTTAGCTATGGCTGGGGTAAATTAAATACATCCACAGCTAATCAGATAGGAGTAGTAATGCAAGAAAGTTTGCAATTAGCTAAAGTTATTTTGGGGTTTGGCAATCAGCATAAAGGATATAATAATCTTAATGCGGCCTATAATGCTCATTGTCGGGTAACAGTGAAATCGCAAACGCTCAGTACGGCTATTCCGATGCTTTATCAACCTTTGGGGGCTATTGTATTGATTGTGGCTTTGTTCGCAGCAAGAAAGTTTTTCGTGCCTATCCCAGAGATGACAGTGTTATTATTGGTGTTATTACGGTGCGTTTTCGCCACAGGAAGATTAGTAGCATCTAAGCATTCATTGGAGAATTTCTTCCCCAGCTACGAGCAGGTAAAGAATCTTCGACAACGGGCAAAACAATTCGTTCAGTCCTCAGGAAATAGGTTTTTCACCGGATTTAACAAAGAGATTTGCGCTGAAGGGATTTCTTTCGCTTATCCTGGCCATGGTCCGGTATTAAAGGATATTAATCTGAAGATTCTCAAAGGTAAGATGGTTGCTGTTGTAGGTGAGTCCGGTGCCGGTAAATCAACGTTTATTGATATAGTCATGGGATTTAATCAGCCGCTTAAAGGTAGGCTTAGTATTGATGGGGTAGATTTTCATGAGTTTAATATTAATTCTTATCGCAGACGGATTGGCTATGTTCCTCAGGATAGTGTGCTTTTTAATATGACTATTCGCGAGAACTTACTGTGGGCTAAAGAAGACGCTAACCAGGAAGAGATTGAGCGGGCTTGCCAACTGGCTAATGCCCATGAGTTTATAGAAGGATTTCCTCAAGGATACGATACTTTAGTGGGTGATTTAGGTATGCGCCTCTCAGGAGGTCAGCGTCAGAGGATAGCTTTAGCTAGGGCTATCTTAAGGCAGCCAGAACTTCTTATTTTAGATGAAGCAACCAGTTCTTTAGATACTCGTTCTGAGCGATTAATTCAGCAAGCTATAGAAAACATTGCTAAGGAGACTACGATTATTATTATTGCTCACCGGCTTTCCACAATTATTAATTCTGATTATATGTATGTTTTTAAAGAGGGGCAAGTTATAGAAGAAGGGAAATATTCGGACTTAATCAAAATAGGCGGTTATTTTGGCCGGATGGTAAAGCTTCAATTATTGGAATCAGCTAAATAATTATTATGAGGTATTATTTTGCAAAAATGTGAGGAATTTCGATTAGAAGATATTGATCGGTGTGCGATTATTATTCAGGCCAGGATGTCATCCTCAAGATTTCCCGGTAAGATGATGTCGGTGGTAGGCGGCTTGCCACTCATTGAGTATGTGTATAGACGTTGTAAGTATTCCTTAGTGAATAAAGTTTTAGTGGCTACTTCAGATGATAAATCTGACGATGATCTCTGTTATTATTGCAAAAAGAAGAATATTCCCGTCTTCAGGGGTCCGTTGGATAATGTATTAAAGCGTTATATTCAGGCAGCGGAATATCTAAAGGCTAAATTCATCGGGAGAGTCTGTGGAGATACACCATTTATTGATATTTGTATGTTGGATAGATTTTTTAACCTTCTTGTTAGAGAGAGCTTTGATTACGTTTCTTGTCGTCGTGATGATTGTGCATCATTATTTTATTCGGAGGGCGTCAGCTTATCAGCTATGAAAAAAACTTTATCCCTGACAAAAGATGAGAATAATCGTGAGCATGTTACTAAGTTCATTATTGATAATCAGGATGAATTTTCTGTTAAGTTTATCGATGCCAAGCTTAATCCTTGCTACATTAAAGATATATGTCTTACAATAGACCTCCCCGGAGATCTTAAAACTGTTGGGGGCTTGCTTGATAAATTGGAGGATAGGTTTGCCTTCTCTTCCCAAGATATTTTGCATATTATAAAAAATAACCGCCAAAACCTTTATAAGGAAACATTAGCATGAAAACACTAAAACAGCTTAAATCAATCTCTAATACTTTTTTTAAACTTTGCGATAAGACTGCATTGACTAAGCCTTGGGCAGTTTGCTTGGCAATGCATGAATATGCACGCAATACTTATCCTGTCGATCCCTATATCCCTTTTAGTGATAAATTGTGCCATACTGAAAGACTTTACACTGTGACTAGAAATCTTATTGATTATCTGGGCAGCGTAGAAAAACTTGGCTACTATGCATTAAACTTTAAAGGTCAAAATGTAGCCGATGTAAAGAAAAGAACCGGCATGATTTACGGGAATCTTTGGCATAAGTTTTCCTATGATGATTTGACAAGAGGGGCCCAAAATATTCTAAAAGAGAGATTGCAAAAAAATGGTTTTAATCTCGGATTCTTAAGAGGAAAGAAAGCTATCGATATTGGTTGTGGTTCGGGAAGATTCTCTTTTGCTCTGGAAAAATTGGGCTGCGATAAGGTTGTGGGAGTTGATTACGGGGATAAGGGATTAGAGATCGCTCGTCTGATAGCGAGAAAAGCAAGAGTCAAGAATGTTAATTTTCGTAAGGTTAATATTTTAGATCTTCCTTTCGCAGATAATTCATTCGATTTTGTTTTTTGTAACGGCGTGTTGCATCATACCCAAAATTTACCTAAGGGAATCCGGGAAATGGTGCGAGTAGCTAAAAAAGGCGCTAAGATTTGGCTTTACCTCTATGGCAGCGGGGGTATTTTTTGGTATGCGCGAAAGAAAATGCCACAAATAATGAATAAAATCCCTCAGGAATATACTATTGCCATATTAGACATGATTGGAATGCCGCAAAATAGATTTATTTTCTGTGATAATTGGTATGTCCCCATTGAAAAGCATAGCAGAGACAATGAAATTAGACGGATATTGAAAGATTGTGGCATTACTAAAATAAAGCGTTTAAAGCACGGCCGTTCTACCGATTTAAAATCTTTTGTGCTTAATGGCGGTGAAGTCGGTAAGATAATGTGGGGCGATGGTGAGCTGCGTTATATT
>CAZHVO010000070.1:0-4928 GCA_964536195.1 uncultured Planctomycetia bacterium | reverse complement strand
ATGCTTCGAAAATACTCAGCATCGACCCTGAGTATTGTCGAATGGGTCGACTAGATCCTTGACATCGTAGATGTCAAGGATAAGTCTCATTAAATGCAGATACAATTTTCTCCTCACTTTTTATGGGGTGCTGCTCTCTCAAGCTACCAGTGTGAAGGAGGTAACTCAAACTCTGACTGGTATTCTTGGGAAAGGGAAAAGGGCTTAACAAATTCTGCTTCGGCTTGTAAACATTACCACTTATTTGATCAAGATTTCCAAATAGCCAGTAGTCTTAATTTAAATAGTCTAAGAATATCTTTGGAGTGGGCAAGAATCCATCCCGATCCTGTCGCCTTTTCCCAAGAAGAACTTGCCCACTACCAAAAGGTAATAGATTCTCTAATAAAACACAATTTAAAACCAATAGTTACTCTTCATCACTTTACAAATCCTCTCTGGTTTGCTAAAAAAGGAGGGTGGCTCCAAGCCAAAAATATTGATTATTTCTTAAAATTTTTAAAAAAAACAGTTGAGGTTTTAAGAGAAAAGGTAGATTTATGGATCATCTTTAATGAGCCTTTAGTTTATACCTACAATAGCTTTATTTGCGGCATTTGGCCTCCAGGTCAGAGGTCTTTATCCCAGGCTAGAAGAGTTTTAAACAATATTCTGGCTGCTCACCTTACTGGTTATCAAGAGATAAAAAGGATATATCAGGATAGCAAGATTCATCCTCAGGTCTCGATGGCTAAAAGCTTAAGAGTATTTTCTCCAAGCCCTGGTCCTAGTTATATCTTAAATTCCTTAACTGCTGGTTTGCGTAGCCAGCTTTTTAATTTCCGAATTCTTAACTACCTAACAAAGAAAAATGCCTTAGATTTCATTGGCCTAAATTACTACTGTCGTGAATTCTCTAAGTTTAAAGGTTTGACAGGAGAAGAGTCTGATTATAAGCCTAAGAGCGGGAGGCAGAACTATCTTGGCTGGAATGTCTATCCCCAAGGTTTTTATAAGCTTCTTAAAAGGTTAAAGCGATATAATTTACCAATAATAATTACTGAAAACGGAACAGCCGAAAACCAAGCCTCACTTTATGAAGATTTCTTAATCGGGCATCTTAAGAGCTTAAGCTTAGCAATCAAAGAGGGGGTAGATGTAAGAGGCTATCTTTGGTGGTCTTTACTCGATAATTTTGAGTGGGATAAGGGTTTTGGCCCTCGGTTTGGGCTAACTGAGGTTAATTACTCTACTTTTGAGAGAAAACTAAAACCTTTTGCTTATACTTATGGTAAGATATGCAAAGAGAATAAAATAGAAGTGTAGTTTTTATGGATAGTAAAGAGATAAGTTTAATTATTTGTAATAGCCGGCCATTTAATGGTTTAAGTCCTCGGCAGATAGGCAAACTAATTACTATTTCTGAGGTTAAGGAATATAAAAACGAGGAGATAATATATAAAGAAGGGGACCCTCCGAGCCGTCTTTATTTTCTTATTAAAGGAAGAGTTGTAGCTTCAGCAAAAGCTGGTACAAAAGATCGGCGGATAGAGGTTCTTAAGCGTGGTACTTGTTTTGGAATAATCTCCCTTCTTACTGATGACCCGCATTCTGTAACCGTAAAATCAATCGAAACCTCTCTTATTTTGCAGGTAGAAGATGAGGTCTTCAAAAAATTCTTGGAAAAGAATCCTTATCTTGCTCTAGATTTCTCACGTATTCTTTCCCAACGAGTTAAAGTCAGATCTAAACCCAAAAAGATATTTCAATCCAAGAAAATTGGCATTATGGGCAGTGTCTTAGCCGGCAAAACTCGGTATATGTTTGATTTAGGAGTAAAGGTAAAGGAGCAAACTCAAAAGGATGTCATCTGTATTCAAATTATTCCCTCAGGAGAAGATAGAGTACATTTTATCCCTGAAGTTTCACCTCAAGATCAGAAGAGTGAAATTCTATCTTTAAGGGATTTCAGTGAGGAAGCTCTGACCGACCACATTATAAGTAGCAATATTGACTACCTATATATAAGGGCTGATGCCGGTGATAATTTTCTTCCTCTCCTAAACTTTCTTTCCGAGAACTATCATTTTATACTTTATGAAATTCCCCATAAATTTCTAGAAGAACACTGTGATGATTTTATTACTCCAGCCCACCAGGTGCATTTTATTCTTTTTCCCAAGAGAGAAGAATTAAGAAAGGGTGCATCTTTGATAAGAGAATTAAAAGTTAATAATCCCTTAAACCAGGATAAGATCAAGGTAATTCTTACTGAAAGTTCTGACCAAGAAGACCTGCCATTTGAGAAGAAGATAGGATTAATTAATCATCCTGTCTATGCCTCTTTACCTTCTGCTAGCCAGGAGAGTTATTCTAAGGCTTTGCGAAGGATTTCCCGTGAGATTGGCGAAGTTACCTTAGGATTAGCCTTAGGTAGCGGCGCAGCCTATGGATTTTCTCATATTGGTGTCCTAAAAGTTTTGGAAAAAAATAATATTGATATTGATATTATTTGTGGTTCAAGCATGGGAGCGGTTATAGCAGCTCTTTGGGCCGTCGGCTTTAGCTTAGAAGAAATAGAGAAGCTTTCTGATGAATTCGGAAGGAAAATTGGTAAGTTTTCTATTTTGGGATTTACCTTTCCTTTTAGGGGGATTATGAGAGCGAGAAGACTGGAGAATATCTTTAAGAGTGTATTTAAGAATTTAACCTTTTACGATTTAAAGCATACCCTTAAGATAGTTGCCTTTGACTTTCTTAGAAGAAAGCCTAGAGTATTAAGCAGTGGTCTTCTTTATAAGGCTGTAGCAGCTAGCTGTGCTTTTCCTGGTATCTTTGAGCCTATAAATTTTAAGAAAAGTATTCTTTTGGATGGGGGGATCCTAAGCCCCTTACCGACAAAAGTACTTCTAAACTACGATGTCCATAAAATAATCGCTTCTAATATTAGCCTTTCTTCTGAACAAGCCCGTAGGGAGTATCGTAAGCGTGACCGTTTTCATATTTTTGATTTTATCTTTGGGAGCATTGAAACAATGCAGCAGATATTTGTCGAGGAGGCAGTAAAGATTGCCGATGTAGTTATCCATACTAACCTAGAGGGTTTGGGCTGGATGGAATTTGAAAAAATATCTGCGTTTGTTAGAAGAGGCGAGATAGCAGCCAAAGAAAAAATAGAAGAAATCAAAAATTTAGTATCTTTTTGGCATTAAGAGTAAGTAAGATGAGAGCATTTAACAGTGTCATTATTATAGCCGGAATCGTATTTTTAGCAATCAGTAGCGGGACTGGCAAGGGTTCTGTTTTTGCCGAGGGTATAGAGGCTCGGTTTCAGAGCAAAGAGAAGTTAGTCTATAGTGTTTATTTTAACGGAATTCCCTCAGGATATATAGAGTGGGAGTATCTTGGGCGTCAGGTTGTAGGCGGAATAACTGCGGATGTTCTTTCGGTAAATTCAGATACAAATATTTTTAATCTTTTGGATTTAGACAGCAAGGAGAAAGTTTTTCTTGATATTAAAACCTCTCTTCCAATAAAGGTAGAAAGAGATATTGTTTTCTTTGGTAAGAAAGAGATTATTGAAGAGACTTACGATCAAGAAAAAGGGCAAATTAAAATAAAACGTGGCAGCTCTAAGGACCCAGAAGACATACTTAGCCAAGATACCCCGATACATAATATTTTAGAGCTTCTTTATTTTTTTCCTCAGGATGTAGCCTTAGAAGCTGGTAAGTGGATGACTTTTAATTTCCCTACTCAAAAGATAAGAATAAAGATGGTGAAAGAACGAGTCTTGAAGATGAATGGAGTTAGACATGATACTTATTTCCTCATTGGAAGAGGGGCAAAGAAATTTAGCCTCTGGTTAGATAAAGAGAAAAGGATGCCTTTGCGGTTAGAGTTCATTTCGATGGCTGGTAAAGTTACTGTTGTAAGAAAACCTGTTTCACCGGCAGGCGGAGAGAGCTAGAATGATTCATCCCAAAGCAGTTATAGAAAAGGGTGTAGTCCTAGGAGATGATGTAAGTATCGGTCCTTATGTTTATTTAGAGAGCGGCGTACATCTAGGTAAGGGAGTAAAAGTTTCAGCCTTTACCCATTTAAAAGCTGATACTTATGTTGGTGATAATACTTTTATTGGCAGTGGCAGTGTTATTGGCGAGGCTCCCCAGATTTTAAATGCAAAGGCTGCAAAGGGGAAAGTTTATATCGGGAAAGGTAATATTATCCGGGAGTATGTTACAATTAATTGCTCAAGTTCGCAAGACAAGGCAACTTCCCTAGGGGATAATAATTTTCTTATGGCTTGTTCTCACATTGCTCATGATTGTAAGATAGCTAATAATGTGGTTATTTGTAACGGAACTCTAATTGCCGGCCATATTGAAATAGGTGATAAAGCTTTTATCTCAGGAAATGTAGTTATTCATCAATTTGTTAAGATTGGGAGATTAGCGATGGTTGGAGGGTTATCCCGAGTCAACCAAGATGTTCTCCCTTTTATGATGGTAGTAGGTGATTCCCGAGTCTGGGGTATTAATTTAGTAGGGCTAAGGAGAGCGAATTTTAGCAGGGAGGAGATAAACCAAATTCGAAAAGCCTATAAGATTCTCTACCGCAAAGAAATACCCCTTAAAAGTGCTTTGGAGGAGTTAGAAAAGTTAGATTCTCCGGTAGTAAAGGAAATGATTGTTTTTATTCTTTCCTCTCAAAGAGGAATTTGTGGTCCCAAGAGAAGTTCCTTGTGGGAGAAACTATTTCTCGATTATCCTTACTTTGCAAGAAGTAAAATACCTACCTACGAATCTATACCAAAGTTCGATTTGAACAAGTTTGATAAGGGCTAATTAACCTTTAATAGGTGCTTTTATATTAGTAAAATAATAGGAAAACTGAGTAAACCTTTTAATGGTTTTTTCGTCTAAATAAGTGGAGGACGAAAATATTAA
>CAZHVO010000069.1:0-5154 GCA_964536195.1 uncultured Planctomycetia bacterium | reverse complement strand
ATCTCCTTTTGCACTTTCCATTCCAAGTTGAACACCATATTCAGCAAGTTTTTTTGAGTTCTTTAAAATTTGACAATTATAATTCCCGGCGATGCTTAAAGTTTCATCTGCTGAACCTCCATCCAATATAAGAATCTCAATTCTGTCTTGAGGATATTTTTGGCTACGGATACTCTTTAGGCTTGATTCAATATGCAAGCCGGCATTGTATGTTGGAATAATAAAGCTAATATTTAGCATATTAGTAGTTTAGCTTCAGTCTTTTGTCGTAGATCGAGCTGGAACTCCAATCACAGTATCACCATCAGAGACATCTTTGGTCACCACAGCTCCGGCCCCGATGAATGCTCCTCTACCTACACTTACGCCTCCCATAATAATAGCTCCGCTGCCGATTGTTGTTCCTTTTTTAATTACTACTGGCTCTAATTTCCAAGTCTTGGCTAATGCTTTCTCTGCGCTTGGTTTTTTATCGTTTATGAATATTACACCATGGCCGATGAACACCTCATCCTCGATGGTTACACCTTCGCAAATGAATGTATGCGATTGAATACGACACTTTTTCCCTATCTTTGCTCCTTTTTGAATCTCTACAAAAGTACCTATTAAGGTATCATCATCGATTTGGCACTCATATAAATTGACAAAATCAAAGATTTTTACATCCTTACCCACTCTTACATCCCGTATGCTCTTTTTAGGTTCGTTAATATTTAGAATTTTCATTTTATAATATCTAACCTATATGTTTACTAACTTCGAGTCATTATCTAATGACCCTTGTATTGCAGACAAAACCTCAACAACTTCAAGCCCATTAGTTCCGTCTGTAAATGGACTCTTGTTATTGATAACACAATCAATGAAATGTAGGAATTCCTCTTTTAACGGCTCGACATTAGGAATAGAAGGAGTTAAAACATCATCCCCGGCATGTAATAATATCTGGTATTGTCCAAAAGAAACATCTTGAGTGTCTTTGATTACACTAGCATTCTTATTAAAAATTTTAACTTTATCTGTTGGGCTAACATCATCAAGTACTATCATCTTTTTATCACCAACAATAGAAATATCTCTTATCTTAACCGGATCTATCCAGCTAAGAATCATATTTACCATAATATTGTCGGGAAACTTAAGACTCACTGACACAACATCAGACATTCCTTCCTGGAGAAAACTTTCACCAGAGGCGATGGCTGAATGAGGCTTAGCCCCTATAAAATAGAGTGCCATAGATATATCATGGGGGGCTAAATCCCAAAGAACATTTACATCTTTTCTTATCGGGCCCAAATTCCGTCTCTGAAAATGTAAATGTCTTAACTGTCCAATTTCTCCTTGATCAATAGCTTCTTTAATATATCTTACTGCCGGATTAAAAAGAAATACATGTCCAACCATTAAGGTAATCTTATTTTCTTCTGCCAGATTAATTAACTCCTTGGCCTCCTCTACGCTGTAGCATAAAGGTTTCTCTACAAAAACATGCTTTTTTGCCAAAATACACTCTCTGGCTATTTTGTAATGAGTTTTGGTAGGAGTAGCTAAGACAACTGCATCTACCTCCTTATCTTTCAACAGATCAAAGTAATCTCCTGAAACAATAACTGAAGGATATTTACTCTTTGCGTTTCCTAGACACTTCTCGTCTTTATCAATGCAATATTTTAACTCACAATTATCGGCTTCAGTTATGACTCTGGCAAAGTTTGGCCCCCAGTATCCGTAACCGATCAATCCCATTTTTAATTTAGGCATAGCTTTATTTTCCTTGATAGAATTTTTTAATCAAATTTGCCACATTATTTATTTGCTCCTCTCTAAGCTCAGCATACATAGGCAACGACAAAATCTGTTTCGAAAGCTCCTCAGTCACCGGGAAATCCTCTTCCTTTAGGCCCAAGGAAGAATAAGCGTCCAAAGAGTAAATTGGAACCGGATAGTGGATTCCGCAATGAACATCGTTTTCCTTTAAATATTGTAGCAACTCATCCCTGCTTTTGGTTCGAATAACATATAAATGAAATACACTTAAATTATCTTTGTCTATTCCGGGAAGAACCAAATCGCCTATATTTTTTAGTTTTTGATTGTAGAGCCTTGCATTAGCAAGACGCTTACTACTCCATTCCTTCAAATACCTTAGCTTTACTCTCAAAATAGCTGCTTGCATAGTATCTAACCTACTATTATAGCCGACTATATCATGATAGTATTTCTTAGTAGAACCATAATTTCTGAGTAACTTAAGCTTCTGATGTAACTTCTCATCAGAGGTAACAATAGCACCACCATCACCATATGCACCTAAATTTTTGCCAGGATAAAAAGAAAAACAACCTAAATCACCGAAAGAACCCACTTTTTTATTTTTCCAAGTAGCTCCATGAGCCTGACATGCATCTTCAACAATATTTAAATTATACTTATTTGTAATAACTCCCAAAGCGTCCATATCCACCGGCCTTCCATACAAATGCACAGGAATTATAGCTTTTGTTTTTGAAGTAATTTTTTCTTCTAATTTTTTCAAATCAATATTATAAGTTTCCGGGTCCACATCAACTAAAACCGGAGTTGCCCCGGAATAAGAAATAGCCAAGACAGTAGCAATAAAGGTATTAGCCGGAGCAATAACTTCATCGCCTCCTCCTATACCTAAAGCTTTCAAAGAAAGAAACAATGCGTCTGTACCGGAAGCAACACCGATACAATACTTTGAATCACAAAATTTAGAAAATTCTTCCTCGAAACTACTTACCGAGCTGCCGAGAATAAAATCACCCCGGTCAAGAACTTCCATCACCGCAGTACTAATTTCTTCTTTTATCGCCTGATACTGAATTTTTAAATCTACTAAAGGAATTTTCATTTTCTCTAATTAAGAATAAGCTTCTCTTACTATCTTCATGCTGTTAGCTGGAAATTATTTCCGGCTCGGGTATAGGCATAATGAATCTGCCCCCCCTCTTAATATACTCAGCCTCTTTTAAAAGGATATGCTCCTTATAATTCCATGCTAATATCAAAGAGTAGTCCGGCATCTCTTCAAGAAGCCTGGAGTCCGGCACAATAGGAATACCTGTGCCGGGAGCAAACTTTCCTTGTTTAAAAGGAGTGGTATCGCAAATACACTCGATAATATTATCGTCAATATTGCAGTAATTTAAAAGGGTCGTGCTTTTAGCGCTTGCTCCATAACCATATATTTTTTTATTACCAATCTTTAAATCAAATAAAATATTTCGTAATTTTTCCTCAAGATTTTCTACCTTACCAGAAAAGTTAGTATAAGTAGCTACATCTTTAATCCCAAATTTATCTTCTTTTAATAAAAAATCATTTAGAGCATTGGAAGGCCTTGTTCCTTCCCTTTGAACAAAAATACGAACAGAACCGCCATGCACACTAAGCTCTTTTATGTCAACGATCTGCATTTTGAATTTTTTAAACAATTGGTCTAAAGGATGTATTGAAAAATAAGAAAGATGTTCATGATAGATAGTATCAAACTCTGCATTCCTTAAAAGATTTAATAAATAAGGTACCTCGATAACAAAAACTCCCTCTTTGTCTAAAAGACAGTCTACCGCTCTCACAAACTCATCTAAATTATCCACATGGGCAAAAACATTGGTAGCTAGGATAACTCTTGCTCGGCCAAAATCGTTAATTACTTTTTTAGCAGTCTCTATATTAAATAAAGCATTTACAGTTTCCACACCTTTTTTACGAGCCAACTCGGCTATATTTTCAGCCGGATCTATTCCGAGGACTTTAAGGTTTAACTTTAAGAAATGGCTTAAAAGGGTGCCGTCATTACTACCAACATCCACTACTAAACTATTCGCATCAAGCCTGAAATTCTTAGCAATTGTTTGCGCTAAACTACTAAAATGATCATTCATTGGAATAGATCTTCCGGTTGAATAAGCGTAACGGCTAAATAGTATCTTAGGATTTACGATATGTATTAACTGTACGAGATAACAATCCTGGCATAAACAAACTTCCAAAGGATAATATTTTTGCGTTTTAGCCAATTCGGAATTATCATATAAATTATTTGCTAAGGGAGAATTTCCCAAAGAAAAAAACATCTCTAATCTTCTACTGCCACAAATCCGGCATTGATTTCTAACAGAAAAGTCTTCTCCAGCAATAGCTAACTTTTTTATATCACCACTCATAAAGTTTGTTTGTTTTGGGATTAATTATCGAAGGATCATCCCAGGCTTTTCTTTCTTCATCCGGAGACAAATAATTATATAATTTAGTCACACAATACAAAACTAACGAAGGCTCTTCCGCAATACATTTTGTCCCATGCCAATAAAATCCGGGAACCCTTACTATTCTCGGATTTTCATTACTTAGAACAAACTCTTCTAGTTCGCCTTTAGTTTTAGAGCCTTTACGGCCATCATAAATGCATAATTTGATACTTCCCTTTATAAGCGTGATATAATCTATCTGGCCCCGGTTATGACAATGCCAAGCTCTGATAACTCCCGGATTGCTCAAAGAAACATTTACTTGCCGGATTTTATCTCCTTGCAAAAAATTCCCCCAATCGCTTCGGAAAATTTCTGAAAAAAATCCCCGCTCATCTACATTTTTTTTTAAATTATAAGCTTCTACTCCAGCTAACATATATTTACTAAGTTTTAGTTCGTTTACTAATAAATTCCTCTAGTGCGCTCTCCCAAGTCCGCATTTTAAAGCCTAAACTCTCAATCTTTGTATTTGCTAAAACTGTACGCTTTGGTCTTTTTGCTTTTTTATTAAAATCTTTAGCTTTAACTGGGTCGATTTGAGTATTGGTACCTAAAAAATTTAAAATATTTTTTGCAAACTCAAACCAGCTGCAACTGCCTTCATTACTAACATGATAAATGCCAAATGGTAAATTATTATCTACAATCTCACTTAACATCGCCGCTAAATCTTTGGTATAGGTTGGTGACATATATATATCATCAACAACCTTAATTGACTTTCCTTGCTTGCTTAATTTAGCTATAGTATCTATAAAATTTTCTTCCTTTCCTCTTGCGCCTTTTATACCATAAAGGCTGGAAGTGCGGATAATATAATATTGCTGCAGACAATTTTTAACAAAAATCTCGCCTAGATATTTACTCG
>CAZHVO010000068.1:0-5156 GCA_964536195.1 uncultured Planctomycetia bacterium | reverse complement strand
ATATTAGGCGTAGGGCTTATGGGTGGGTCTCTGAGCTTAGCTTTGAAGAAGAAGTTTCCAGAGGCGTCTATCTGGGGTTTCGCCAGAAGCCAGAGGTCTTATGATAAGTTAAAAAGAATAAAGGTTCTGGGTAGAGTAGAACGAAATTTAAAGAATGTTGTTGAGAATGCCGATTTGGTTGTTTTGGCCTTACCAGTAGAGGCAATTATCGATCACTTTAAGAAGATAATACCTTTTTTGAAAAAAGGAGCTATTGTATTTGATTTAGGTAGCAGCAAAGGGGTAATTGAGAAGAGCATTACCAAGCGTTTGCCTAGGGGGGTGAGTTTTGTCGGTTGTCATCCTTTATGTGGGAGCGAGAAGAGCGGAGCAGAATTTAGTAGGGGAAATCTCTACCAAGGAGGAGTTTGCTTAATTACATCTTCGCCTCAAAGTAAAGCTACTAAGGTAGTTAAGAAAATCTGGGAGAAGTTAGGTTCGAGGGTGATCTTTATTAGCCCCCAACGCCACGATAAATTTTTATCTTACCTCTCGCACCTACCTCATCTTATTGCTTTTTCTCTTACTGAAGGGTTTTCTAAAGATCACTTAAAGTTCACTCTGCAAAGTTTTAAGGACTTAACCAGGATATCTATTTCTCCAGCGTCAGTATGGGCTGAGATTTTTCTATCCAATAAGAAGAATATATTGGCTGATTTAAATACCTTCATAAAAATCTTAAAGAAATTCGAGAATTTAATAAAAAAGAACGATAAAGATAAGATTATAGATTTAATTAAGAAGATAAATACTAAGCAGAGACATCTATTATGATTATTGGCATAGACGGTCCTGCTGGATCAGGAAAGACAACAGTTGCCAAACTCCTAGCCAAAAAGCTAGGCATTTTTTATTTAGATACCGGAGCAATGTATCGAGCCTTGACCTTGAAGGCTATTAAAAGAAAGGTAGATTTATCTGATCAAGACGCCCTAAAGAAAATAGCCGAAGAGTTAAACCTAGAATTTAAAAAGGATAAAGTTTATCTTGATGGTGTAGACGTTAGTGATCAGATAAGAACTCCCCTTATAGATAAAAGTATTTCTCCAGTAGTAGCATTGCCAGAAGTCAGGGCAGTAATGGTGAAGTTGCAAAGAAATATGGTTACCAAAGGTGACTTTGTCGTCGAAGGCAGAGATATAACTACAGTGGTATTCCCTGATGCTAAGTATAAATTTTACCTTGATGCAACTCCTGCAATAAGGGCGAAGAGGAGATTCAAGGAGTTAAGCCAGAAAGGTATGGATGTTAATTTTCAAGAGCTAGATCAAGACCTAAAGAGACGGGATAACTCTGATAAGACTAGAGAAATTAGCCCTTTAAAGGTTAGCGAAGATGCCATATTTATAGATACAACTAATTTTACTATTCTTGAGACAGCTGAGGAGATCCTTAAACATATCATTTCCTAAATCAAAGTTTTATTAAAAATGGATACAAAAGAAAAAATAAGAAATTTTTGTATTATTGCTCATATCGACCATGGCAAATCTACTCTTGCTGATAGGTTTTTAGAGATGGCCGGAGCTGTAATCGCTAGGAAGAAGCAAGAGCAGATGATGGATAGTATGGAGCTAGAGCAGGAGAGGGGTATTACCATAAAGGCAAAAGCAGTTAGGTTAAATATTGCTTATCAAGGGGAAGATTACATTTTAAACCTCATTGATACTCCTGGGCATGTTGATTTTTCATATGAGGTGGCAAAGTCTTTAAAAGGTGCTGAGGGAGCAATTATTCTAGTTGATGCTTCTCAAGGGGTAGAAGCTCAAACAGTGGCTAATTTTCATTTGGCTTTAGATAATGACTTAAGGATTATTCCCGTTCTTAATAAGATAGATCTTCCTGGCGCCGACATTGAGAGAAGTGCTGGACAGCTTCTTGATATTTTTGGTTTTAGGAGGGAAGAGATTTCTCTTATTTCAGCCAAAGACGGAAAAGGCGTTGAAGAATTGTTTAAGAGAGTAATTGAAGAGATACCTGGGCCCGGAGGCGATATTAATAAACCGCTCAAAGCAGTTCTTTTTGATTCTACTTATGATTCTTATAAGGGTGTTATATTATTTTTGAGAATATTCGATGGAAAAGTTGCCCTCGGAGAGAATATTCTCCTTATGCATCAGAACAAGAAGTATCGAGTAGAAGAGGTAGGTGTATTTTTACCAGAAGCAGAGAAGAGAGATAGGCTTTGTTGCGGTGAAGTAGGTTATATCTGCTGTAACATAAAGGATCCCCAAGATATTGACGTTGGAGATACAGTTACTTCGGCATCCTCTCCCACTAAGGAAGCTTTTGAAGGGTATCAAAAGATGTCACCGATGGTTTTTTGCGGAATATTTCCTTCTTCTCCTAAGGATTATCCTGCTTTAAGAGGAGCCATTGAGAAGTTAAAGTTATCTGATCCTTCTTTTGTTTATGAGCCTGATAACTTAGGTACTTTAGGCTATGGATTTAGATGTGGTTTTCTAGGACTCCTTCATGTAGAAATAGTTCAAGAGCGTTTAGAGAGGGAATATAATCTTGACCTTGTCCTTACCTCGCCTAATGTTAAGTATTCATTAAAGAGAACCGGGAGCAAACAGGTAGAGTATATAGAAGTTCCCCATCAATTTCCCGACCCATCTTGTATTGAGGAGGTTTCTGAGCCTTTTGTTAGAGCTACTATTGTAACGCCGGTAGAAGGAATGGATTCTATCTGTGATCTAGCAAAATTAAAACGAGGTGAGTTTGTTAAGATGGATTACTTAGGTAAAGATAGGCTAGCTATAGTCTTTGATCTTCCCCTAGGAGAAATTGTTATTGATTTTTATGATAATATAAAATCTTTAACTAAAGGTTATGCTTCTTTTGACTATGAATTCATTGGGTACAGGAAGACAGAAATTACCAAGATTGATATTCTTTTTAATCAGAAAAAGGCTGAAGCTTTTTCAATTTTAGTGTATAAAGATAAGGTAGAGGCTAAAGCAAGGACAGTAGTGGAGAAATTAAAAAAGTTAATTCCTCGGCAGATGTATGAAGTAAAGATTCAAGCTGCCATTGGTTCGAAAATAATTGCTTCTGAGAAAGTGGCGGCTTTAAAGAAGAATGTTACTGCAAAGTGCTATGGAGGAGACATTACCCGTAAACGAAAATTATGGGAGAAACAGAAGAAGGGTAAGAAAAAGATGAAACAGCTGGGGAATATAACGATTCCTCAGAATGCCTTCTTAGAAGTGCTTAAGATGTAGATTCGGATTGCCAGATTAAATATGTAATTATATTGAAAAGCTGTTATAATATGAGTCTATATAAGCTTCTCAAAAACCTGTTAATTTCGTTTAAAAGATGAATAAAAAGAAAAGTGTATTAAGAGAGTGGATTGAGGCTATACTTATCGCTGCGGCATTGGCGATATTCTTGAGAACTTTTTTCTTTCAAATATATAAGATTCCTACCACTTCAATGGTCCCAGTCTTAATTCCGGGGGATAAGATCTTTGTAAGCAAGCTTACTTATGGTCCAAAAATTCCCTTTACTCCCTTGCGTATTCCGGGATTCCGTAAGCCTAAAAGGTTTGATATAATTGTATTTGTTCCCCCAATTGCTACTGAGAGGAATAAGGCTTATATAAAGCGGCTGATTGGTTTGCCCGGAGACAAAATTGAGTTAAAAGACGGCAATATCCATATAAATGGCAAAATAGTAGTTGACCCAAAGATTGCAAGTAACTATTATTATAATCAGGGAGAGTATGGAGCTAGAGGTAAGAAGATAATTGTTCCAGAAGGTAAGTACTTTTTCCTTGGTGATAATAGTATTTCTTCTAAAGACGGCCGGGAATGGGGATTTGCTGATGCGAAAGATATAATAGGAAAAGCAATCCTAACCTGGTGGCCGCCAAAGAGAATAGCCATGCTTGAGTAATGAGTCTAGCCGATAAATTAACCACAATACGAATTATTCTTATTCCTATATTTGTTTCCTTGCTTATGTATTCACGCGCACATGTTTACTTAATACATATAGCAACAGTAGTTTTTATTCTTGCGGTTTTAAGTGATTTCTTTGATGGATTGGCAGCGAGAATAAGAAAGGAGAAGTCAGATTTTGGACAGATTCTTGATCCGGTAGCTGATAAGTTACTTTTATTTGCAGCCTTTATCTCGCTTTACGTCTTCAGGAATGCTCTACCTCTTAATTTTAAAATGCCTTTAGGGCTGATTTTAGTGGTTGTAAGTAGAGATCTTATTATTCTTTTGGGGGTAATAATCATCAATGTTTTGAAGAAGAGAGCTCTTATGGAACCATCTTTCTGGGGTAAGCTCACTACCTTTTTCCAAATGTTTACAATCCTGGCTTTACTTTTAAATAGCCCTTTTTTTCCCTGGATTTGGAAGGGGGCAGCAATTTTTACTTTAGTTTCGGGAGCTGATTATTTTTTAAGAGGAGTGAGAATTTTGAATGGGAGTAGTAAATCTTTTAATTCTTAGTTATCTTATTGGCGGGATACCTTTTGGCTTTTTAGCTGTTTATTTAGTAAAGAAGGCTGACATAAGAAGTCTTGGTTCTGGCAATATTGGCGCTACTAATGTAACTCGGGTATTGGGAAAGAAATGGGGAGTTTCTGTATTTGTTCTGGATTTTTTAAAAGGGTTCATAGCACCTTTGATTGTGCCTTTTCTCGTAAGCAATCCACCAACTTTTCTTTTCATTCTGGCAATTATCGCTGTTGTCTGCGGACACAATTGGACCCCTTTCTTGCAATTTAAAGGTGGCAAAGGGGTTTCAACCAGTTTAGGTGGAATAGCGGGCTTAAGCCTCCAATTTTCTTCTTTGATAATACTTTTTTTAATTGCTATCTTTGCTTGGGTAGCAGTATTTTTTATCTTCAAGATTGTTTCTTTAGCTTCATTAGTCAGCGCTTTTTCCTTTTTCGTTTTTTCTCTTATCTTTTCTCAGCCCTTAGAATTTAAGGTTTTCTCGCTATTACTTTTTGTCTTCATTTTAATAAGACACAAGAAAAATATAAAGAATCTTCTGAAAAATAAGGAATCTCATTTCTAATTTGAATCATTTGACACTAAATTTCTCGGAGAGTATAATTTGACAAGTGGAAATTTTATTAACCAAAACAAGAT
>CAZHVO010000067.1:0-5379 GCA_964536195.1 uncultured Planctomycetia bacterium | reverse complement strand
TAGGGCATGAAATTATTTTTATTATTGGTGATTTTACTGCTAAAATAGGGGATCCCTCCCAAAGAAACAGCTTACGCCCCCTTTTAACTGATAGGGAAATCAAAGCTAACGCTGCTACTTATGTCCAGCAGGTATTTAAGGTTCTTGACAGGAGTGCGACCAAGGTAATCAATAATAGTATTTGGTATAAGAAAATGGGAATATCTAAGTTCCTGTTCCTGCTCTCTTCTTATACTATAGCCAGAATACTTGAGCGTGATGATTTCTCGCAAAGAATAAAAGACGGCAAACCCCTTACGGTTTTAGAAATAACTTACCCTTTGATACAAGGGTATGATTCTTACAAGATCGAGGCTGATATTGAATTTGGCGGAACTGATCAGAAGTTTAACTTAATTGTTGGCCGGCATCTTCAACAGGCCTACGGCCAATCTTCGCAGGTAGTTGTTACTATGCCTATTCTAGTAGGCTTAGATGGAAAGAACAAGATGTCAAAGTCCCTAGACAATTATATCGGTATAACCGAAGATCCTAAATCTATGTTTGGCAAAATAATGAGTATTTCTGATGAAGTTATGTGGGAATACATTAGGCTTCTTAGTGATTTTAACCCCAAAGAGTTAGTGGAGAAGCATCCTAAAGAGGTTAAACTAGACTTAGCTGAGAGCATTGTCTCATTTTACCACTCTAAGAAAAAAGCTGTAAGGGAGAGAAAAGAGTTTGAAGATGTATTTTCTAAAGGGCAATTACCCACTGAGATGCCAATATATAAAGTCGAGAAGCCCTTAGTTGATGTAGTGGAGGTTTTATATAATGCCAAGCTAGTAGCTTCTAAAAATGAAGCTCGTAGGCTCCTATCTCAAGGAAGTATTTCCCTTTTGGATTCAGAGGTTAAAGTAATCACTGTTTTGAAAGAACAGAGCTTAAAAATTCTTCCTCAAGGAGTAATTTTTAAGGTTGGCAAGAAGAGATTTTTAAAACTAGTTCTTCAATAAAATCCTTTGCATTTTGCCTTGCGATTGCTATAATAATTTTCCAGAAAAAGCCAACCCTTTAGCTAATAAAAGATGCTTAAAGATTAGCAAACTCTTAGATTAGCATTAAGAGCAGGGAAGAGCAAGATATGCCGGAATTAAGAAAAGATCCTATTATTGGACGTTGGGTTATTATTGCTACCCAACGAGCAAAAAGGCCCAATGATTTTAAGCCTGAGAAGGATGCTATCGTTGGAAATGGCCTTTGTCCTTTTTGTGAGGGCAATGAAGGTCTCACCCCTCCTGAGGTTGATGCTGACAGACCTGGGGCTAGCGCCAAGGATAGCAAGGGGTGGTTAACCCGAACAGTTCCCAATAAATACCCGGCTTTAGAAAATTCACCCAGTCTTGATAAGAAGAGTTCAGGAGTATTTGATACCATGAAAGGGGTAGGCCAACACGAGGTTATCATAGAAAGTACTAACCATGATAAGCAACTGGCTGATTTAAGTGTTGATGAGATTAAAAGAGTAGTAGCTGTTTATAAGAGAAGAAGCCTTGCTCTTAGCAAAGATGAACGTTTCAAATATGTATTAATATTTAAAAATTATGGTTTAGCTGCCGGAGCTTCTCTAGAGCATAGCCATACTCAACTTATATCTTTGCCGGTAGTTCCCCGGAGTGTTATCGGAGAGCTTGAAGGCATGCAGCGTTATTTTGAGGAGAACAAGAAGTGCATATTTTGCGATATAATCAAACAGGAGAAGGAAGAGGGAAAACGGCAGATTTGCGAGAATGATGATTTTTATGCTTTTTGTCCCTTTGCTTCACGTTCACCATTTGAGGTTTGTATAGTTCCCAAAAAGCATCAGCATGCCTTTACCGATATTAGTGAAGGTCAAATTGATAGCTTTGCAAAAATATTGAAAGATATTTTTGTGCGGATAAAAGTATTATTAGATAATCCGCCTTACAATTTTATTATCCACACTAGTCCACTTAACGGCAAGACCAATGAACTTTGTCATTGGCATGTTGAGCTTATGCCCAAATTAACAAAAATTGCCGGGTTTGAGTGGGGAACAGGTTTCTATATAAATTCTACATCGCCGGAAGTAGCAAGTGAATGTTTAAGAGAGGTAAAGGTAGGTAGTTAATATTTTATTAACCAAAACAAGATACTTCGGGCATTTCATGCCCTCAGTATCAATTTAGCTACAGGTTTTCTTTCAGAAAACCTAAGCTTCATTGAGGAGGAAAAAATGGGAATAAAAGTAGGTATTAATGGATTTGGTAGAATTGGAAGATTAGTGTTAAGATCAGCGATAGAAAGAGGCGAGGGTGCTATTGATTTTATAGCTGTAAATGACCTTACTGATGCAGCTACCTTAGCTCATCTTCTTAAATATGATTCGAATTTTGGTATTCTTCCCAATGAAGTAAAGGCCGAAGGAGATTCTATTGTAATTGACGGTAAGAAGGTTAAAGTCTTGTCAGAAAGAGACCCTTCCAAACTTCCCTGGGCTGATTTAGGAGTAGAGGTAGTAGTAGAATCAACCGGATTTTTCCGTGATGCCGAGAAGGCCGGAGGTCACATTAAGGCCGGAGCAAAGAAAGTTATAATATCAGCTCCAGCTAAGGGTGAGGTTGCTACCTTTGTTTTAGGGGTAAATGAAGAGAAGTACGATGCTGGCAGAGATAATATAGTATCCAATGCTTCCTGTACTACCAATTGTATTGCCCCGGTTGTAAAGGTTATCAAAGATGCTTTCGGTGTTAACAAAGGCCTGATGACTACAATTCACTCTTACACTAATGACCAGAAGGTATTAGATTATCCCCATTCAGATTTACGCCGGTCCCGGGCAGCTGCACTTTCGATGATACCAACTACTACTGGAGCAGCTAAGGCAGTAGGTTTGGTTATTCCGGAATTAAAAGGAAAGCTAGACGGTTTGGCAATACGGGTTCCTACGCCTACTGTTTCAATTGTTGATGTAGTATTGCAACTGGGAAAAGAAACTACCGCCGAGGAAGTTAATAAGGCCTTAGATGAAGCTGCTAATGGTAAGCTAAAGGGCATTCTGGGAGTAAGCCAAGAGCCATTGGTGTCAATAGACTTTAAGAAGAATCCACTATCTTCAATAGTAGATGCTAAACAGACATTCTGCTTTGGTGATATGGTTAAGATTTTATCTTGGTATGACAACGAATGGGGTTATTCTTGCCGAGTCGTAGATTTAATTAAGTACATGGTTAAATAAGAGAGTTAGAGTTAAGAGATGAACAAAAAATCTGTTAAAGATATTGACCTAAAAGGTAAACGGGTGCTGATCCGGGTTGATTTTAACGTACCTCTGGATGAGAACTTAAACATTACTGATGACAATAGAATCCAGAAGGCCTTGGAGACAATAAATTATATTATCCAAGCCGGCGGAAAGCTTATTCTAATGAGTCATTTAGGTAGGCCTAAGGGCGAGAGGAAGAAAGAGCTCAGCTTAAAGCCAGTAGCCATACGCTTAGGCCAGCTATTGGGAAAGCCAGTCAAACTGCTTGATGATTGTATTGGCGATGTGGTGAGAGCTGCTGTTAGCCAGATGAGGGAGGGCGATGTTGTGCTTCTTGAGAATTTAAGGTTTCATGCTGCTGAGACAAAGAATGATCCTGAGTTTGCTAAGGAATTAGCTGCACTGGGAGATGTGTTTGTTAATGATGCCTTTGGAACTTGCCATCGGGCTCATGCTTCTACTGAAGGAGTAACTCATTATCTTGAGTCAGTATCAGGATTCCTAGTTCAAAGAGAAATAGAGTATTTTAGCAAGATTTTAACTTCAAGTGTTAAGCCTTTTATCTTTATACTCGGTGGAGCAAAGGTATCTGATAAGATTCCAGTTATCGAAAACATGATCGATAAGGCTGATTGTTTTTTAATCGGCGGAGCAATGGCTTATACTTTTATGAAGGTACAAGGAGTCGATGTCGGTTCTTCACGTATCGAGGAAGAGTCATTCAAAACAGTAGAGAAGATACTTAAAAAAGCAGAAGAAAAAAAAGTTGAGATACTCTTGCCAATTGACCATGTCGTCGTTGACGATATTAAGGAAGAGACTCATGCTAAAACCACTGAAGGCGTCTTAGTCGAAGCCGGCTGGATGGCTGTTGATATTGGCCCTAAGACAATAAAGCTTTTCTGTGATAAAATAAAAGAAGCCAAGACTATTGTCTGGAATGGACCAGTAGGAATCTTTGAGAAAGAGGCATTTGCTAAAGGCTCGCAAGCTTTAGCTATAGCTATTGCCGAATCAGGGGCAACATCGGTTATAGGCGGAGGAGATACCGCAGCTGCAGTATCAAAGTTTTCTTTAGCGGATAAGATGTCACATATTTCTACTGGCGGTGGAGCATCCCTGGAGTATTTAGAGGGTAAGGTATTACCAGGAGTTGCAGCCCTGGCTGATAAATAGAAGTATAAGTTATTATTAAGAACTTTTAGAGAGAAAGGGATAAATTATGAGAAAACCTGTTATTGCTGGTAACTGGAAGATGAATAAGAGCATTAAAGAAGCAATTGAGCTAATTAATAGCCTAAAGAGAGAGCTTATTGATATTCAAGGTTCAGAGATTATTGTCTGTCCGGTATATACAGTACTTTCTGATCTATCAGACCTCCTAGTAGATTCTAATATTTCTCTAGGAGCTCAAAATGTCTATTGGGAGCCCCAAGGTGCATTTACTGGTGAGATCTCACCGGCAATGTTAAAGGATGCCGGATGCAAATATGTAATTATCGGACACTCTGAGAGAAGAAAGTACTTTAACGAGAGTGATCAGACGGTAAATAAAAGGATAAAAGCAGCCCAAGGTTCGGGTTTAACTCCTATTTTTTGTTTGGGGGAGACCTTAGAAGAGCGTGAAGCAGATAAGACTATTGATGTTGTAAAGAGACAGTTGATTGGAGGCTTAGAAGGTTTAGAGAACGAAGCCCTCCTGAATTTAATCATTGCTTATGAACCGGTATGGGCAATCGGTACCGGAAAGACTGCAACTTCTAGCCAAGCTCAAGAAGTTCATGGCTTTATTCGCAGTTGGTTAGTTAAGCATTGCTCAGAAGAGGTAGCTGGGAGCCTGCGCATTCTTTACGGAGGAAGTGTTAAACCGGCTAATATAGGAGAACTAATGCAACAGAATGATATTGATGGAGCATTAGTAGGAGGAGCTTCTTTAGATAGTTCCTCTTTTGTAGAAATAGTTAAGAATTCCTTACAATAATTTTTAATAAGGAGAAAAACAATTATGTATAATGTAGTTTTAACTATTCATGTTATTGTTGTAGTAGCTTTGATTGGAATGATTCTTATTCAAAGAGGCAGAAGCGGAGGTCTTGTTGAGGCTTTAGGGGGAG
>CAZHVO010000066.1:0-5745 GCA_964536195.1 uncultured Planctomycetia bacterium | reverse complement strand
TATTTTGGTATTATTTATCGATGCACTTTGGGCGGTTGGCGCAGCGGAAGCGCATCTCGTTTACACCGAGAGGGTCGTAGGTTCAAATCCTACACCGCCCACCAAAAATAAGGCTGAAAAGCTAAACAATAGAAGAAAAGATGGATTTAAAGGCTTTAAGACACTCTTGTTCGCATATCTTAGCTAGCGCGGTAAAAAAGCTCTATCCTAAGGTTAAGTTGGGTATTGGTCCAGCAATTGAGAATGGCTTTTACTATGACTTTGACATTCCCGGAGGCCTAAGTGAAGAAGATTTACCTAAAATTGAAAAGCTAATGAGAGAAGAGGTAAGAGCAAACCTTGGCTTTGACTGTCAAGAGCAAGATGCTAAGAAAGCAATAGATTTCTTCGAAAAACAAGGTGAAAAGTATAAGGTAGAGCTAATAAAAGAATTAGGTACCGATAAAGTCTCAATTTATAAACACGGGGAGTTTACAGACCTATGTAAAGGACCTCACCTTGAGACAACTGGTAAGGTAAAATATTTTAAACTACTCTCAGTGTCCGGTGCTTATTGGAAGGGCCAGGAAGGCAATCCTCAGCTCCTGCGTATTTACGGAACTGCTTTTTCTACTAAGGATGAGCTAAACAAACATCTTAAGAATTTAGAAGAAGCAAAAAAAAGAGATCATCGCAAATTAGGTAAAGAGTTAGAGCTTTTTGATATTTATCATAACCAAGCTGGTGCCGGTTTAGTTTTTTATCTGCCCAAAGGAGCAGTCTTAAAGAGAATAATTGAAGATTGGGAGATAGGAGAACACTTAAAGAGAGGGTACAAAAGAGTCGAAACCCCCCATATTATGGATAAGAAGTTATGGGAGAAGAGTGGGCACCTAGAGTATTATCAAGACTATATGTATTTAGCCCAAAAGGATAATCAGGAATTTGTTCTAAAACCGATGAATTGTCCCGGGCATATTCTTATCTATAAGTCCCGATTGCGTAGTTGGCGCGATTTGCCCTTGCGGTTGTTTGAGTTAGGGACAGTTTACCGTTACGAGAAGAGCGGAGTATTACATGGGTTGTTAAGAGTAAGAGGTTTTACTCAAGATGACGCTCATATCTTCTGCAAAAAAGAAGACCTCGGTGGCGAAATAGAAGGGGTTTTAGAGTTTGTAAAAATAGCTATGGATAAGTTTGGTTTCACTGACTTTACTGCCGAGCTAAGCACCAGACCTGATAAGTTTATTGGTGAGGTAGAAGACTGGGATAATTCCGAGAGTATCCTGAAAGAAGTCTTGGAGAAAAAAGGGTTTAAATATCGGATAAACGCCGGAGATGGCGCATTTTACGGTCCAAAAATTGACATTAAATTGCGAGATGCTATTGGTCGAGAATGGCAGTGTGCTACTGTGCAGCTGGATTATAATATTCCTAAGCGCTTCGACATAACTTATCGGGCCTCTTCGGGAGCGAATGAGCGGGCAATTATGATTCATCGGGTAATCTTGGGAAGCTTTGAGCGCTTTATTGCTACTCTGATTGAACACTATGCTGGGAAATTTCCTCTTTGGCTTGCTCCGGTTCAAGTAAGTGTCTTAAATGTAACTGCTGATGCAGGAGATTATGCTTCTAAGATAAAAGGAGATTTAGAAAGAGAAGGATTTCGGGTAGAAATAGATTTACGCGATGAGACTTTGCAGAGAAAGATTCGCGAGAAAGAACTCTTGAAAATTCCTTACATGGTAATTGTTGGGAAAAAAGAGATGGAAAAAGAGAAGATTTCTTTGCGTGGGAGAGGTATGAATAATTTGGGTAGCATGGGGGTAGAAGAATTAGTGAGTATTTTAAAAAAGGAGGATGACAATAAGTGAAGTACGTGAGGGTAAATGATAGGATTTTCGCAAAAACATTACGGGTCGTTGGTCCTGAAGGGGAACAATTAGGTGTTTTCCCTCGCGAGATGGCCTTTAAAAAGGCCGATGAATTTGATCTAGACTTAGTAGAGGTCGCTCCTCAAGCAGAGCCCCCGGTTTGCCGGATAATCGATTTTTCTAAATACAAGTATGAACAGGAGAAGAGAGAGAAGGAAGTAAGAAAACATCAGAAACAAGTTCAACTTAAAGAGGTAAGGATTAGGCCTCGCATAGGCATTCATGATTATGAAGTTAAGCTTAAACACATAAAGGAATTCCTAGAGAAAAAACATAAGGTCAGAGTGAGAATGTGGTTTAGGGGTAGAGAAATTACCCATAAAGAGATTGGAAATAGAGTAATTGATAAACTTCTTAAGGATATCGAGAAAATAGGAAGAATAGACCGGGAACCCCATATGTTGGGTAAGACAATGGTTTTGATTTTGAGTCCGAAATAAACAACTTTTATATCTTTTAATTTCTCATATAATAAGAAGAGGGACAAAGGAGTAGGAAATGCCTAAGTTGAAAACAAGGAAATCAGTAGCTAAAAGAGTAAAGGTTACCAAGAAAAAGAAAGTCTTAAGATCTAAGGCTGGCCGACGCCATCTGTTAAGCTCTAAGTCTAAGAAGAGAAAGAGAAAATTAAGGCGTAAGACTAAAGTATCACCAGGCGATAAGAGGGCATTGAAGAAAGCCTTGCCCTATTCTTTTTAGAGAAGGATATTGTTGGAGGTAAAAGATGTATACAATCTCCGCCGAAGGCGGAGTGGCTCGAAGAGCCTCATTGTATCCATCAGTGTTATTGATGGACAATAAAATTTAAAGCTAAGAAAAGATAATGGAGTAGACGAACTATAGGAGATAAGAGATGAAGGTAAAGAGTTCTGTAGCTTCCCGTAAGAGGAAGAAAAAAGTTTTGAAATCAGCTAAGGGGTATTGGGGACAGCGTTCTAAGGTATACCGTCGGGCCATTGAGACCTTAAGAAGGGCTTATGCTTTTGCCTATCGGCATAGACGAATGAAGAAACGAGAATTTCGTTCCCTTTGGATTACTCGTATTAATGCAGCTCTAGAGGGGATGGATCTTTCTTATAGTAGATTCATAAATGCTTTAATTAAGAACAAGATTATTCTTTCCCGGGATATGTTGGCAAAGATCGCTGCTGAGCATCCAGAAGTATTTGCGAAAATTGTAGAAACAGTCAAAGATAAAAAAGGTATACAATCTCCGCCGAAGGCGGAGTCGGTTTAGGCGAATCCTAAACCGGTAGATTGGATCCGTCATTGTTATTGCCGGATAACAAAGTTACGAAATAGGAAAAAAGGTAACAAAAGCATAAAAAACTATTGTAGGTAAGAGATGAAATATATAATTATCATTGGCTGCGGCAAGACCGGAAAAAACTTAGCCCTTGAGCTATCTAAGGAGGAGAATGTCGTAGTAGTGGATAAGAGCCTAAAGAAGTTAGATTCTTTGGGTGATGATTTTAACGGAAAGAAGATTTGGGCTGATGCTTTGGATATAACCACTTTTGAGAAAGCCGAAGCAAAAGGTGCTGATGCAGTATATCTACTTACTGGCAATGATAATATTAACTTAGTTGTCGGCAAGGTTGTAAAGAGAAAATACGGGGTCAAGAAGGTAATTTTGCAGGTAGACGATGCCATGAAGGAGAAGGTATTCAAGGAAGAAGGCTTAACTATTGTTAATCGTACTTATTTAATTGCCGAGGTGTTAAAGAAATGTATATTGTCATAGCCGGAGCAGGTAGATTAGGCTTAATTTTAGGTAAGAAGCTAAAAGAAGATAAACACCAGGTTTGCCTTATTGATAAGAGCGAGACTCTCTGCAATAAGTTAGCTGGAGAACTACAAGATATTCTAATCATCAGAGGAGATGCTACCTACCCGGATATTCTGCAACAAGCAAAGATAGAAAAGGCTGATGTTTGTGTAAGCGCTACCTCTAACGATGAGGACAACACAATTGTTTGCTATTTGGCAAAGGAGCTATTTGGAGTAAAAAGAACTGTGGCCAGGGTTAATGATCCTAAACATATACCTCTTTATAAATATATGGAAGTGGACAACCCAGTAGATTCTACATCTATAATTGCTCGGGTTGTAGAGGAAGAGGCTTCTTTTACTGACGTAATGAGTCTTTTAAGTATTAAGAAGGGGAGGCTATCAATTGTAAGAGTCGATATTCCCCAGACTTCACCAGTTGCCAATAAAGCCTTAAAAGATATTAGCCTGCCACACAATTCCGTTTTGGTTTCTATTCTAAGAGGTCCAGACATAATTATTCCCTATGGCTCAACAGTAATATTGCCTGGCGATGAGGTAATTGCTGCTGCTTTAATTGATGTAGAAAAAGAATTAATTAAAGCACTTATCGGCAAGATTTAATTAGATAGATAAAGTCAAGATGCGGGTAGTAACAGGAATCATAATTGAAATTCTTTTTTGTTTTTTTATTGTTGGTCTAGGGTATTGTCTTTCTTTAATATTTTAAGAGAATAAAGTTGCCTTGTTAGAAAGAATTTTCTAAGAGGGTTTACCTCAAAAGTTATGATTATTTCCCCAGATAGAAGAGATTTTTCCACAATCCTAAACATTTTAGGGAGGCTTATCTTAGGTTTAAGCCTCTTTATGGTCATTCCAATCACAGTAGCCTTAGTAAAGGGTGAATATTCTCCACTTCTTGATTTTCTTATTGGCTTTACCTTCAGCGCTGGCTTAGGAATGCTTCTTACCCTTATTTTCCCGATGAAAAAGGAAGCCGGTTGGATACATGCTTTCTTTACAGTTAGTTTAGGTTGGCTTGTGTTCTCACTTTTGGGAGCAATACCATTATATTTGTCTGCACACTTTTCATCTTTCATTGATGCTTGGTTTGAATCAATGAGTGGATTCTCAACTACCGGATTAATTCTCATTCAGGACTTAGATCATCTCTCCATTTCCCATAATATGTGGCGGCATTTAACTATGTTTATCGGCGGCCAGGGGATTATCTTAGCTAGTTTGTCTATTTTAACTAGAGCTCGCTCAGTTGCTCTAGGTTTTTATATTGGCGAAGCACGCCAGGAGAAAATTCTGCCCAATGTAGTTGCTACTGCAAGATTTATTTGGAAGGTCAGCTTTGTATATTTGATCTTAGGAGTAATTACTTTTTCTACTATTCTCTACAGCCAAGGATTATCTGGCCAAAGGTCATTCTTTCATGCTATTTGGCTCTTTTTTGCCTCTTTTGATACTGGCGGCTTTACTCCTCAAGCTCAAAATATCGCTTATTACCACTCTTTTTCTCTAGAGATAGCTACTATTGTTTTTATGATTCTCGGCGCGATAAATTTTAATCTTCACTTCTGGTTATGGAATAAGAGCAAAAAAGAGATCTTCAAGAACTTTGAGATAAGAACCTTCTTTTTTACAATTTGCTCCCTTAGTCTTATTCTCTATTTTTCTCTTTTAAGAATCGGCCCAGCTATATTTCGTAAAGGTTTTTATCAATTAATCTCTGCTCATAGCGGTTGTGGATTTACTAACTTAGCCAGCGGAGAGTTAAACCATTTTCCAACCTTAGGATTACTGGCGGTCATCTTTGCCATGATGATCGGGGGAGGTATCTGTTCTACAACCGGTGGAATAAAGTTGATGAGAGTAGGTATTGTCTTTAAGTCGTTCTTTATGGAGATTAGACGTTGGATGATGCCTTTTAGGGCTGTTTATAAAGATAGATTCCACCATTTGCAGAGCTTAGTCCTCTCAGACAAGAGAATGAAAGAGGCTTATTTGTTCTTCTTTATTTTTGTCTTTACCTATGTAGCTGGGGCAATTGTAG
>CAZHVO010000065.1:0-5819 GCA_964536195.1 uncultured Planctomycetia bacterium | reverse complement strand
ATAAGAGTTCAAATTTTAGAGATGAGGCTATAGCTTCCAGCCAAATAAGAAAATTCTTGAAAAAAGCAGAGGTAGAAGCGATTTTTAATCCTTATACCTATTTAGCTAACATAGATAAGATTTACAAGAGATTTAAGTTAGGATAAGATTTATCCAATCCCCTATACTTAACTAGCTTGACAACATACCGTAAAAGCTATTTTTGAATAAAAAGATTTCTTGACAAAATAATTTAGATTGATATATTGGGGAAGGACAGAGGCGTCCTTTCTTAATGCGGTGAAGCAAAGACGGGACGCTTTTTTTATGCGTATTTTGCTAAAATATGATACAAATTTAAATTAAAGTGAGGTGTAATGTGGAGAGTTTAGAGGTAGCACAGCAATTAGGCTTAAGTAATACAGAGTACGAGAAGATAAGAGGATTATTAAAACGTGAACCAAATTATACAGAATTAGGATTATTTAGTGCTATGTGGTCTGAGCACTGTTCTTATAAGAATTCCAAAAGGCTTCTGAAGCTTTTGCCTAAAGAAGGTAAAAAAGTTTTTATAGGTACCGGTGAGAATTCAGGAGCAGTTTCTGTAACTGACGATTATGCAATAGTTTTCAAGGTCGAATCCCATAATCATCCTTCAGCAGTCCAACCCTATGAGGCTAGCGCTACTGGCGGCGGCGGGTGTATTAGAGATATTTTTTCTGTGGGAGCTGCGACGAAATTCCTTTTAAGCTCTTTAAGATTTGGGTCAATGGAGAATGAAAGAACGGTTTTTCTTTTTAAGGAAATAGCTCGGGGATTTACTGATTATGCCAATAAAATTGGTTTTCCTGCCTTAGCCGGAGAAGTCTATTGTGATGATTTCTATCAAGGAAATCCCTTAGTCAATGCTATGGTGGTAGGTATTTTAAAGAAGAGCAATCAGGTGAAAGCTAAAGCAGAAGGTGTAGGGAATTTAGTGTTGATTGTTGGGGGTCCTACTGGTAGAGACGGTGTAGAAGGGGCAAGTTTTGCTTCGGCCGGTTTAGATGAGAGCTCTGCGAGTAAGACCGGTGCTGTGGCCATAGGTGATCCTGCGATAGGCAAGGTCTTAGAGAAGGCTTGTTTAGAGCTTGTTGAGAAGAAATTAATTGTTGGGATGCAAGACATGGGTGCGGCAGGGTTAGTATGCTCAACATCAGAGACAGCATACAAGGCTGGCACTGGCATTGAAATAGATATCGCTTTTGTTCCTCGTAAAGAAGAGGGGATGACTCCTTATGAGGTAATGCTTTCTGAATCTCAGGAAAGAATGCTTTTAATCATTAGACCTGAGGATTTGCCTAAAGTCGAAGAAATATTTAACAAATGGAAGGTTGATTCTAAAACTATCGGCAAGGTAATTGCCGATAAAATTTTAAGAATAAAAGAAAATGGCAATGTGGTAGCAGAAGTCCAGCCTCAATTTTTAGCAGAAGGTCCGGAGTATACCAGAGAAACAAAAGAACCAGAATACTTAGTTCAAACAAGGAATTTGGATTTAAGCGAAGTAAAAGAATCCCAAGATTACAACCAAACTTTGCTTACTCTTCTTAGTCACCCCACCCTTGCTTCCAAAGAGTGGATTACCAAAAAGGTTGATAGTGATTTAATTAAGGATTCCTGTATTTCCTCTGGTGGGGATACTGCGGTTTATCATATTTCCGAAATTAATAAGCCAATTGCTGCTACAGTAGACGGCAACGGGCTTTATTGCTATCTTGATCCTTTTACCGGCGGAAAAATTTCTGTAGCTCAAGCTGCAAGAAATCTCATTTGTTGCGGGGCCCAGCCTCTAGGGGTTACTGATGGTTTGAATTTCGGTAGTCCATATAACCCGGAAGTTTATTGGCAATTCGAGAAGGTCATCTCTGGTATTACTGAAGCTTGTATTGCCTTGGATGTTCCGGTAGTAAGCGGAAATGTTAGCTTTAACAACGAAAGTCCTAAAGGTGCAATTTACCCTACGCCAGTAATCGGGATGGTAGGTTCAATCAATGATGCCAAACAAGTAACTAGTCAGGACTTTAAGGATGAGAATGATCTGATATTTTTGCTTGGAGAAAATAAGGAAGAATTAGGTGGCTCTCAGTATCTAAGAATAGTGCATAATTTGGCAAAAGGCCTTTCTCCTCAATTGGATTTAGCTAAGGAGAAGAGCTTACAAGCCGCAGCTTTAGAGATGATAATTTCAGGTATAGTAAAAAGTGCTAAGGGTTGCTCCGAAGGCGGACTAGCTGTTGCTTTGGCAGAAAGTTGTATTGCCGGTGGAAAGGGAGCTAGTGTAAATCTCGATGATGATATTCGCAAAGATGCCTTGCTTTTTGGCGAGACTCAATCAAGAATTATCATTAGTGCTTCTTCGAGTAGTGAAGATAAGATTATGGAAATAGCTAAGAAATCTAATGTTAGCTGTAAGAAAATCGGAGAAGTAAAAGGAGATTACCTAGAGATTAATGACCTTATTAAGATAGGTATCGCTGACGCCGAGAAGACTTACAAGCAGGCTATACCTAAGATAGTCGAGAATTAAATCCGGAAAAAGGAATGAAAATTACCTACAAGAAAGCTGGCGTAGATATTAAAAAGGGAGAAGATTTTGCTAAAAGAATTAAAGTTGATAATGTCAGTAAAGTAGAAGCGTTTGGTTCTCTTTTTCGCCTACAACCCCTTCTTAAAAAGTACAAAAATCCCCTATTGGCGTCTTCAACCGATGGCGTGGGAACAAAGTTAAAGATTGCCCAGTATGTAAATATTCATGATACGGTAGGTATTGACTTAGTGGCCATGAATGTCAATGATATAGTCTGTATTGGGGCAAAGCCTTTGTTTTTCCTAGATTACATTGCTTGTGGCAAGGTTAATGTTAAGACACTAATCGATGTTGTATCGGGAATAAAAAAAGGTTTAGGAGATGCCCAATGTTTACTCTTGGGCGGAGAGACTGCTGAGATGCCGGGAATGTATAAAAAGGGGGAATATGATTTAGCAGGTTTTTGTGTCGGCATTGTTGATAAGAATAAGATAATCAACGGCAGAAGGATTAAACAAGGGGATTTGGTAATTGGGTTGGAGTCCAACGGAATTCATTCCAATGGTTTTACTTTAGTTCGGAAAGTTCTTGGTTTAAAAGGACTTAAAAAATACAAGAAAGAACTATTAAAACCCACCCGGATTTATGTAAAAGAAGTACTTTCCTTGCTTTCAGTTTTTGGGAATAATCATTTAGCCCTGAAAGGAATTGCTCATGTCACTGGAGGAGCATTCTACAGTAAGGTAACAAAAATTCTACCTAAAGGGTATGGGATGGTTATTGATAAAGGAAGCTGGAAAGTTCCCAAGATTTTTAGTATTATTCAAAAAAAAGCTCACCTAGACCAGAAAGAAATGTATTCAGTATTTAATATGGGTATAGGCATGGTTTTAGTTGTAGACAAGAAGTTTTTAAAGAAAGCCTTAACCACTTTAAGTAAGAGCTGCAAAACTCACCTTATTGGTAAAATCGTTAAGTCAAACAAAAAAATGACCTTAGTATGAAGGTACTTATTATCGGTTCCGGTGGTAGAGAACACTGCTTGAGCTGGAAAATATCTCAATCTTCCTTAGTCGATAAAATCTATTGCGCTCCTGGCAATGGTGGCACTTCTCTAGTTGCCGAGAATGTAAATATACCATTTGGGGATATTGATCAGCTCTTGGAGTTTGCAAGAGAGAAAAAAATCGATTTAACCATTGTTGGGCCGGAAGATCCTTTAGTCGGAGGCATTGTCGATAAGTTTGAGGCCGAAGGCTTAAAGGTCTTTGGACCGAGGAAGGAGTTGGCACTTCTTGAAGGCAGCAAGGTCTTTGCCAAAGAGATAATGAGAAAATATAATATTCCTACAGCTGATTTTAAGATTTTTGATGACCCAACTCTTGCCAAGGAATATCTAAAACAAAAAGGTGTTCCGGTTGTCATAAAAGCTGATGGATTAGCTGCTGGTAAGGGGGTTGTTGTAGCCAAAGATATTAATCAAGCCCAAGAGGCCATTGATATGATGATGGTTGAGAAGAAATTTGGTAAGGCTGGTGAGAAAATTATAATTGAAGATTGCCTAGAGGGTGAAGAAGCTTCTATTTTAGTCATCACCGACGGAGATACAGCTATTCCTTTAGTTTCTTCCCAAGATCATAAGTCGGTTTATGATAATGATAAAGGTCCTAATACCGGAGGTATGGGTGCTTATGCTCCGGCTCCGGTGGTAGGAGAAGAGATTTTAACCCGAGTGAAGAATCAGATTATTCTTCCTCTGATCTCTGGTTTTAAAGAAGATGGTAAACCTTATAAGGGTATACTTTACATAGGCCTGATGATAAAGGATAATACTCCTTTTGTCTTAGAGTTTAATGTTAGGTTTGGCGACCCTGAAACTCAAGCTATATTACCAAAGCTTAAGAGCGATTTAGCCGATCTTATCCTAAAGAGTGTGGATAATAAACTTAGTGAAGTAGAGTTAGAGTGGGATAAGAGGGTTTGCCTCTGTGTAGTCTTGGCTTCCGGAGGCTATCCAGCAACTTATCAAAAGGGAAAGGAGATTAAAGGCCTAGAAGCTCTAGGAGCCTTAGACGATGTTTTCGCCTTCCATGCCGGGACTAAACTTTTTAGTAGTTCTTCTGGCTCTGTCTTTGTAACTAATGGCGGTCGGGTTCTAGGTATAACTACTCTTGGCCAAGATATAAGAGAAGCTCAAGATAAAGCCTATAAAGCTATAGAAAATATTAGCTTTGAGAAGATGCACTTTCGCCGGGATATTGGAAATAAAGCCTTGAGCCGCTAACCCGCCCGTTTTTCCTTATTTACAATAAAAGATTGAATTTTTTGATTTAAGAGATAAAATGAATATTGTCAAAAAAGGGGGCAAAATGAAAGAAAAAATTGCTATTATTTTAGGAAGTAAGAGTGATCTTGAGAAGCTAAAACAAGGGATGGGTATCCTCAGAAAGCTAGATATTGCCCATAGATTAGAGGTCATTTCAGCTCATAGAAATCCTGAAAAATTAAGGAAATTCTGCCAAGAGATGGAAAAAGAGGGTATTGAGGTGTTTATTGGCTGCGCTGGAATGGCTGCAGCTCTTCCCGGGTTTATTGCTTCTTATGTTAATATCCCTGTTCTGGGAGTAGCCTTAGAGGGAGGGCTTCTCGGCGGGATAGATGCGTTATTTTCTATGGTTAGCACACCTAAAGGAGTGGGCGTAGCTTCAACTGGTGTAGGGGAAAGTGCCTTTATTAACGCTATAATTCTTGCCTTAGAAATTCTTTCGCTTAAGGATAAGGAATATGTTTCTAAGCTAGAAGTTTTGAAGAAGAAGTTCAAGTGATGAAGAAAATATTTATCGACCCTAAAGATATTGACCAGTCTTTAGTCAAGCAAGCAGTAGAGATTATTCAAAAGGGGGGCATAGTTGCTTTACCTACTGAAACTGTCTACGGCTTGGGAGTGTGTGCCGGCAAAAGGAGTGCGGTTGCTAAACTTTATGCACTGAAGAAGAGGTCTAAGGAGAAACCACTTTCTTTTGCTTTAGGTAGTAGCGATAAGGCAATAAGGGATTACTTTGATACCTTACCGCCGTTTGGGTACCGGCTTATAGAAAAGTTTTGGCCAGGGCCTCTTACAATCATTTACTATACTCCCGGTGATGAGAAAATCGGCGTACGGATTCCGGCCAATATCATTACTAACAAAATTTTAAATGAGCTTGACGATGCTGTGTATCTTCCTTCAGCAAATATAAGCGGGCAAAGGGAAGCAATATCAGCTTTGGAG
>CAZHVO010000064.1:0-6003 GCA_964536195.1 uncultured Planctomycetia bacterium | reverse complement strand
GGAACTAAAGCTAAACCCTGAAGCGAATTCAACAAACGCTCATATGTAGCCAGAATCTCTTTGTCTATTCCCCCAATAAGGGCTTTTCTTTTGGTTTCAAAACTACTTATTTCAGCCTCAGCCTCTCTTATCGTTAAAGCAATCTTCTCTTCTTCACCCTTAAAAGCTTTTTCCTCTTGGCTTAAGGCTTCTTTTTGGACTGCACACTCTTTTTTTGCCTTCTCAAGCTTGTCCATCACTGTTAAGACACCTTCTTCAGCTACCGATATATCAGCCTTATGCGATCCGATTTCGGTAAGCATAGCTTGATATTCTTTATTAGTTTTTAATTGATAGAGCTGAGTCTGAAGTTTCTTTAGTCCTTCTTCTTTGGTGGCTAATTCAATTTCTTTATCTTTTTTCTCTAGTTGCAAGCTTTTTAGCTTTTCTTCAGCGCTGGTGGAGTTCTTGCTTGTTTCCTCAAATTCCTTTTTTATCTCTTTCAGTCGGACAGGTAGGGTCTCATTTTTTTTCTCTTGCAACTCATAAATTTGAGTATCAATTTCCTGTAACTGAATTAACTCTCTTATTTCTTCCTTTAAACCCATATAGATCTTATTTTTTTATTTAACTGAATATTTTTTTCAAATGCGCGCAGCTGGACTTGAACCAGCGACCCCTGCCATGTGAAGGCAGTACTCTTACCAACTGAGCTATGCGCGCGTAAGCCATTACGCGCTCCCCTAAATAAAAACAAACCATGGGCCTGCAGGGACTTGAACCCCGGACCAAGACATTATGAGTGTCCTGCTCTGCCAACTGAGCTACAGGCCCTTAAAAGAGTAAAAATTATAGCAAGTTATAGGCCGGATAGCAAGGCTTTTTTAATGAACTGTGAAGGGAATATCAGAGATATGGCTGGATAAACTTCTCTAATTCCTTTTTGCTCATGACCCCAACGCGCGTGCTCATAATATTACCAGCTTTAAATAGCATAATAGCCGGAATGCTCATAACTGTATACTGCGTTGCAATTTCAGGAGCCTGGTCAACATTCAGCTTACAAACCTTTAATTTACCGCTATAGGCTTTAGCTAACTCCTCTATCTGGGGTGCAATCATTTTACAAGGACCGCACCAAGGAGCCCAAAAGTCTACCAAGGCCGGTATTTTGGAATCAATAACCTCTTTCTTGAAATTAGCGGTAGTGACATTAACTTCCATAGAATATTTCTCCCTTCCAACTAGTAGTTGATGGTTTATTTTATTTTGTTTATATCCCTATCAAGATCTTTGATTCCCTTAATCAATAAAGATATCTTACGGCTAGCCTTCCACTTAGTTGTTGGTACAGCTGATATAGCTTTGCCTAAGTCATAATAGGCCTTTTCTCTTTTTAGTGATAAAGATAGTTTTTTGGTTTGGGCAGCGCCCTTTTCTGAGAGTTCTTTAAGGTACTTCTCGCTTTTAATCAGTATCTTCCTGGCATTTTTTACACCTTTGTCTAGCTCTTTCTTTGCTTTTGGCCACATCTTATCAAAAGTCTCTTTTAAAGAATCCTTTTCCTTAGCCATCCCTCCTCCTTTTTTTTAAAAACTCTTTATTAAATACTTTTACAGGCTATCTTCCGGTACATTGGTTACATGAGAAAAAATTTCCACAAATAAACCTTCCTTGTAGGCCTCTAGGAATGTATCAACTACTCTAGAGTCAAATTGTCTCCCCCGGCCGTTTTTAAGTTCAAGCAATGCTTGATGTTGAACTAAAGCTTTTCTGTAGGGCCGATCCATAGCCATGGCATCAAAGGAATCAGCTACCCTTATTATTCTGGCTAAAATGTTTATTTCCTCTCCTTTTTTCCCATAAGGATATCCGGTCCCGTCATAATCCTCATGGTGATAAAGCACCGCGTCAAGTATTGCTTTTCCAAACCACTTTTCCATAGGTTTAAGTATCTTTACCGACTCAATCGGATGCCTTTTAATCGTGGCATACTCCTCGTCACTTAAAGCCCCCTTTTTTTTAAGTATACTATCCGGTGTATTAATTTTACCTACATCATGGAATTCAGCAGCATAATATAAAATTATTTCGCCATAGGGAATCTTATCCAGCTCAGATTGGAGTTTTTTGCCCATAATTACCGAAAACTCCCCAACTCTATGCGAATGGCCTCGAGTATAAATGTCCTTAATTTCTAACTTTCTGTTTATCTCACGTATCGATTGAATAAAAAGTTCTGTTTTTTTCTTCAATAAGTTAAAATTATGAATTATTTCTGCAGATTTTTTTGCTAATAAAGAAAAGAATTCTAATTCATCGGTAAAAATTTCTTCTTCTGATACTTTTTCACCCAACAAAAACATAACTAACGATTTATTATCGACAAAACCGGGGATACATGCTTGGGCCTCCAAATCCTTTAATTCTTTACTTAAAGAAAGTAAAAATGCTTTTCTTTCCTCAGTTAATGCAACTTCAAGATTCTTATCTACCTCTTTTACCGAAATAGCCTTTTTGTTATCCAATAAGTCAATTACGATAGGGTTGTCTAACTTAAAATTTGTGACCTTGGAAGTTTCAGGTGTGTCACCTACTGTCGTAATATTCTTAATGCACCTATACTTTGATTGGGAATCATCTAAACCAAATATGCCTAAATAAGTTAATTCAAAAAAAGAAGCAACCCTGTCTTCGATGAAAGCAAAAAGCTCATTAGGAGCCTTTATTTTTGACAGAGTTTCTAAGTCTTTCTGGAGTGTTTTTATGTTTTTCACAATTTTAATTTTAGGGGGGTCAGACTACTTAATTAATTAAAACAAAAGAATCCCCTTTCTTTATTGGTGGAGGTGGCGGGAGTCGAACCCGCGTCCTTAAAGGGTTGAAGAATAGCTCCTACATGCTTAGCCTTATGTTTATCTTTTTCTTGGAGACTCCAAAAGGCTGGATTCTTCAAGAAGCAACTTTGAAGTTTTTAAAAATAAACCCACAAAGTCAAAGGTTTATTTCGAGCCTCAAAAATGAACCCTTAAATTCCCTGAGGCAGAAAATTTAAAGGCCCTGATTAGTTTACTGTAGCTAATTCAGGTGTGTTTGCGCAAGCAAATTGATTATTTGCCTTTGTGTTTTGTAAGCCCGGATACGTTCGGCCTTACCCCTACGACATGCAACCACTTCCTCTAGTCTCTAAGTCGAATCCATGCACCCCCATTTTTCAAAGAATATTTCACTTAAAGGATAACATGGGACGGTTTTTTTTGCAAGGCATAAAACCGGAACAGTTCTCGACCTCGGTTTAGGATTCGCCTAAACCGTTCACAAGCTTTCGTAGATTTTTTTTAAGATCCTTCTCCACTTCGGGATCAGGATCAAGAAAAACTACTTTCGTAGATTTTTCTTGAAAATTTTCTCGGAGAAGTTATGATAGACCTATGCTTAACGCTATTCGTGGACAACATGCAAAAAAAATCCTTTGGGTAGTTGCTGCAACAGTTATTGTGGCTTTCGTTCTCTCTGGTGCTCGTTCTTTTCTAGATAAAAAGGAAGCAGATGTAACTGCTGAAATTAAAGGCCAGAAGGTAATTATTCCAAACTTCCAAAACTATACTGATTTAGCCCGCCTTGATTTCGTCCTCTTTGCAAATCTAGACAATAAAGCAAAAGCAATTACCCCTAAAGTGATTATTGAAAAGGCTGGCATTTACTATCGTTTACTTTGGAAGGCCAAAGAAGAAGGTATAGAAGTTAACGATAAGGAAGTCGTACTCTGGGTTAACCGTAATTTCTCACGCGGTGGAAAGTTTGACCAAGCCTCCTACCAGCAATATGTAAAACATATTTCCCGAAATTTCGACCTTAACTTAACTGTCCGTAGTTTTGAGGAGCAGGTGAGAAAACTAATTTTAATCGATAAGCTTTGGGAGGAGCTTCTCGACGTTTCGGTTACTGAGGAGGAAATACAGGCGTTGTATAATAGGGAAAACCAAGAAGCAAAGATTGCCTACCTTTTTATTCCCTATGAAAAATTCCGTGTTGATGTAGGAATAAAGCCTAACGAGATTGAAGAGTTCTACCAAAGCAATATGGAGCTTTTCCAAAGAGAACCGACAATAAACATAAGCTATGCCTTAATAACCGAGGAAGATAAGATGAGCTTTGAAGAGATAGATAGTCTAGCTAAACTTAAGACCCTTGATGAGCTCAAAGAGAAAACCTCCCTTAAGCTTGAAGAAACCGGCTTCATTAAAAAAGGTGATCCAGTTAAGGAAACTGGTTGGAAACAAGAGCTAACTCAGATAGCTTTTAGCTTAGAGATAAACCAGATAAGTCCGCCAATAGATTTAGGCCAGGATGTTATAATTATCGGCAAGAAAGATGAGAAACCAGCTTTTACTCCTCCTTTGGGTGAAATCGAAACAGAGGTTAAGGAAGCCTTAATTGCTTCTCGGGCCAGAGAAGAAGCAAAAAGATTCTCATCTGACCTTTTAAAGGAAATTAACGAAAAAAAGGGAAAAGACCTTAGCAAGCTGGGAAGAAAAAAGAATGTTGAGTTCAAAGAAACCGGTTTTTTTAAATACTACGACTATATAGAAGGTCTAGGGCTAAATAATCAAGTAAGTGAAATAGTCTTCTCTCTTGATAAGGATGAGATTCATTCCGAAATCGTGGCTTTAGACAAAGGGGCTTACATTTTGCAATTAAAAGATAAGCCGCCAATTGATCAGGAAGATTTTCAAACTAAAAGTGAAGGCTACTCTGATAAAATCAAAAAAAGAAAGCTATTCATTGAAAAGTTACAGTTTATCAGTGAACTAAATAAAGAAATACTTATCGAACTTCCCTCTGTAAAATAAAATTAAAACGGGACACATCCCTTTTTACTTCATATTCTTCGAATAAATGGGATGTGTCCCTATTTAATTTACTTTATCTTTTAGTCTTAACTAGTCTTCTACAGTGATGCAATTTACCGGGCACTGAGAAGCAACATCATGAAGATCGCAATCCGGACACTGATTAGTCTTTACCTTGGCAATTCCGTCATCACCTAGCTCAAAGACATTAGCACAAGCAGTTACACACAAGCCACAACCTACGCAAGTATTTTCGTCAACAATAACCTTTGCCATTTCTCCTCCTTTGCGATATCGTTTAAGTTTTTATTTAAGTCCGTAGTAGTCTATGTTTTTATTAGCTACTTCTTGAACTTCGCCTAGTGCTTCTTTGTTTTTAAGTAAGTGTCTGAACCTACCTTGAGTTTTAAGATACTCTTCGACTGGTTTTGGTGAGGTAATTTTCATAACCTTAACAAGCTTTCCATACTCATATTCTACTAATGGATATAAACCGGTTGCAACTGCAAGCTTTGCAATTTCTATTGTTTGAGCTGGTTCTGATTTCCAGCCTAAAGGACAAGGTACGTGAATTTGTAAGTATTTTGGACCTCTTATTGATAAGGCTTTTTTAACTTTTCTCTCAATATCCTTAGGGTTACCCACTGAGGCTGTGGCTGAGTAAGGTATATGGTGGGCAGCACAAATTTCAACCATAGGTTTTTTCGGCCTAGGATTACCCAGGGATTTTTTACCTACTGGTGAGGTGGTAGTATTGGCATAGAATGGCGTAGAACCGCTGCGTTGAATGCCGGTATTCATGTAGGCTTCGTTATCATAACACACAAATAAGACATCTTGGCCCCTCTCAAGCATCCCTGAGATAGCCTGCAAGCCAATATCTCCAGTTCCGCCATCTCCGGCTTGAGATATTACCCGGATTTCACCTAATTTGTTTAAATACTTTAAACCAGCTTCAACGCCACTAGCAACTGCTGCCGAATTTTCAAATAAAGAGTGTATCCAGGGAACCCCAAAGGCAGTTTCAGGTGCCTTGGTAGAGAAAACTTCAAGGCAACCGGTCGAGTTTGCAACTATAGTATTCTTACCGGCAGCATTGATGACAATCCTAACACCCATTGACTGACCACAGCCAGCGCAAGCAGTATGTCCGGATTTAAATAAAGGGCTA
>CAZHVO010000063.1:0-6052 GCA_964536195.1 uncultured Planctomycetia bacterium | reverse complement strand
GAATAGTAACTCCTGCTTTAAGAAGAATAGTACTTGGTGAGAAAAGACGCGCTCCACATTTGGGGGTTAGGCCTCTATCAGAGCTGCTAAAGAAAAAGCATAAAATTAATCTTTCTAAGAGCGCGATTAGTAAGATCCTCACTTCTTCTGGCTTAAAAGAAAAGAAGGGTCGAAAAAGCTCCTTGCTTATTTATAAAGGAAAAAGTCTCACCCATTGCGGGTTGTTCCTTCTGCGCTGTCTAGATTATCAGGTAGGTATATTTGATTATTTATCTCAGGAGTTCAAAATATACTTTCCTAAGATAAGTAAAGATCTATTAAAGCGATTGATTATTTTAGCTAGTTTCTCAGCCCTTATTAATGAGAATCCTAGAAAGAGCATAAAGAGAAGGGGCTTTTTAAGATTAGCTGGCCTAGGGCACTTTCCAGCTCGTAAGATGGATTACTTCAAAGATCAGCTATCCCAACATAAGCCCAAGATAGATTTAAAACCTCTTAAAGATACTTTAGTCCGTGTCTCTACGATAAAGTTCTTCTTCAATAATGGATATTGCAGTCATTTTGATGCTAAGATGTCGACCCTTTGGAGTGGGCCTTGCAAGATGGAACAATTCTTTCTCCCCCTAAGAGCTGCTATTAAGTTAATTGAACAGATGATAGAGGATAAGACTATTATTATTGGATACACCAAGAGCTTTGGTTATTTGTCTCCTTTAACCTTTGATTTTTTAAAAGCTATGGATAAGGGAGTAAAAAAGGTTGAATTCTTAGATGAACGAGCAAAGGTTGTAAAAGAGATAAAGGTGAGTTTACCCAAGGCTTGTTTTTTCATTGGCTACTATCCCGAGATTCTTAATAAAGGAGTTGTTTCCATAGGCAAGCCTAAGAGATTTAAGAGTTTTTCTTGGCAAGGAGTAGGTGAGTATCTATGCGCATCATCTCTAACAAGGTTTTCACAACCTGAACGAAAACAAGAGCTTATGCTTAATAATGTCCTTATAAAGCAGGGAGCCTCTTTCTTGCCTAGCTGGGGTCTTCTTACTGGAAGCATTAGTAGCAAGAAGACAAGAGTAGCAACTTTCTTGAAAAAGTACTTATACCTATGGCCAAATGCTGAAAAAAGCTTTATAGATGATATGAGAATTATTGAAAAGTCGATCTTTAATCCCCCTAAGGATAGGGGTTATTTAGCCAATATGTTACCTAGGAACCTCATTTTCAAGGACTTACTTGATTTTGCTAGAGTAGGGCAAATTTTATCGGCTATCTTCAAGGAGATGATCTGGGGTTGGGAGCCTAAGAACAAAGAAGGTGACTTTGCTATTGGTAAAGATTACCTTAGAATCAGCCTAAAAAAGATACCTGGCGAGGCGAAAAAACGCTTTAATAACGGGCGTTTTTACTTAGATCAAAGAAGAGTTTTTATTATTTGACCCATTCGACTTCGCTCAGGGCGAGTTAAAGCGTTTTCAAAAACAAGAGGTTTCTGTCGTTTTTTTATTGCAATCTCCTTATTCTTTATGTTATATTTATATGGTTGCTTGGGGAGGCGACGAAAAAGGTAATCCCGCTAATGCGGGAGCACAAAGCCTAGGATTCCAATAGAAAGTTTTCAAAGGAATAGCCGGGCCACCGAAGGTCTCTCAAAAGGTGGTGCGGTTTTTTTATTAAGGAGTAGAAGATGAAAGAGAAAAACAGAAAATTCAAGAAATCGCAGGTAGTTTTCGAATACGTGATTATTTTTGCTATAATGACAGTAGCAATAGCTACCATAGGTTTCTTGCCCAGGATAAAGAGCAGTTTTTCTAGTCACTACAATAGATGTGTAGATGTAATTTTAGAGCGAGGATAAGATTATGAACAGAAAAGCTCAAAACTTTATTGAATACGCAGCATTGATCATGATAATCTCAGCTGCTTTAATAGCTATGAGAGTATATATCCAAAGATCAATGAATGCTCGGCTTGCCCAGGTGAGGGCAGAGTTAAATGAGAGTATCAGATAATTTGAGGAGGTGTGGTAGGATGAGACGTAAAAGAAAGGCACAAAGTATTTTGGAGTACACCCTTATTTTAGCAGCTATTGTTGCTGGGATAATACTTGCTGCCAGAACCATGGTTAGGCCAGCAGTAGAACAGAGTTTTACTGATGCTACTGATACCATGAACAGGATGACTACAAAGTTTAACACTCAATTAGGTGGCGGAGAATAAGGGAAGTAATTAGTAATGTAAGGATGAAAAATACGGAGGTGGAAAAATGTTGATCAAGCTTAGAAAAGCGCAATCTACCGCAGAATACGCCATATTGATATCGGTGATTGTCGGCGCTGCCCTAGCTATGCAAGTTTACATCAAAAGATCTTTACAGGCAAAGATGCATGATGCTGGAGTTGCCCTGACAGATGTCAGTGCTGATATTACAGGCGATGGCGTAGTTTTGGGCACAATGAGACAGTACGAACCTTATTATGCTGAGCAGAGATTATCAGATGTTGACCGCGACACAGCTCTGTCAAGTTCTTCTGCTACCTCAGAAGGTGGAGCGTTAGCTAGAACTAGCACATCGGATATTGACGTAAGCTCAGACACTACGGAACAGAGTCACACGCTGGTTATACAGGAATAATAAAGGTAAGTAATTAATTTAGAGGAGGTATAGAGATGTTAATGAAGAGGAGAGCTCAAAGTACCTTAGAGTATGCTCTAATAATTGCCGTTGTGGTTGGTGGCTTAATAGCTATGCAGGTCTATGTTAAGAGAGGCTTGCAGGGAAAGCTTAAGGATTCAGCTGACCAAATAGGAGAGCAATACTCACCAGGATACACTACAGGCACGATTACAGTTTCGACCACTACCTCTACCAGTGAAAGCCTAGCCAGTGGAGTAACTAGCACTCAGAGCACTACAGCTCAGAATAAGGCCACTGATGATGCAACAGCTGAGTATAGTTCAGAGTATTGGGGCGAATAAGTAAGAAAAAGATTATTAAGGTAGGGGGTTATGGTAAGATTTAGGAAGGCAGAAGCCTTGTTTCACTACGCAATTATAATTACCGTTGTAGCTATAGCATTAGCTGCAATGCATACCTATTTGCGTAGAGGTATCCAGGCTAAAGTAAAGGATTTAACTGACCATATTATCTGCGATAGGCAGCTGGCCTCTTTAAGTGATCCTGTTACTGAGAAATCTACCAAAGATATCAATTCTACCTATAACTTGCAAAAAGACGATGGTGCAGGAGGGATGAGCAGTTTTAATGCTACAAGTGCTTACACTGTCCAGATGGAGTATGAGGCTGAAAATTTAGATACCATAGATTATGGAAGAGGGGTGAGCGGTGTAAGGAATCCTTTAGCGACCTACTCAAATTACAGTGATAGCCAGGAAGCTAGAGATAGTGTTGAGATTGTAGATGGCCTTGATGAGGGAAGTGATGAGGGCAGTGATGAGGGCAGTGATGCTAGTAGTTTAAATGATCATATTTCTGAGTCTGACACAGGCCCAAGCGGACGGGGTTCGGCCGGAGGAAGAATGTCCTACTATAATGATGGGAGTGAGTAATGTCAGGAAAGGTGTCTTCTAGAAAAGCTCAGGCTGTATTAGAAATAGGGCTCCTAGGTTCCCTTATTTTAATAGTATTTTCTTTGGTTATCGGTTATATCCAACGTTTAAATGATGATCAATATCTTCTCATGAGTAACTTTCGTAGTGCCTTAAAAAAGGCCCATGATGAGAATGCTATAGTCAGTTATACTACATTAGAAGATAGGCGTCATGTTGACACTAATTCTCCTTTGCAGGGCAAGAGAGTAAACATGAGCTCTTCTAACTATGTTCACTGGGCAGTTCCTCGTACTGAAAAGGACGTTAGGGCCAATAAAAGGTTTTATTATAAGATTAATGAGGAAGAAGTATCTTTAAGCGAAGATGATGAGATAGGTGATCTTGTTTTCGGATATGATACTAATAGCGACATAAAATTTAACAAGATAGAAGCCGGCGATATTATTAATACTGTTCGAGATGTTGAAATCGCTGAGCAGTTAACCTATACCTTAAGAGATTCTGACGAGGCACCACTAAGAACAGTTATCCAAAATAGAAGAGTTAGCAATAGGAGAATGTGGGAGACTGATGATCTATTAGGGTTGGAGGATTAATGAGAAAGTCACAGGCAATTTTAGAGGTAACTCTTATCTTTATTGTAGGATTGTTTTTATTCTTTGGTATAATGAGTATGTGGATGTGGGGTGATAACCAGATTGCTAAACGGCAACCTGAATATAATAGAACTCGCCTCGAAGCCGGATCGGTTGCACTGACAGATGATAAGTCTATTGTTTGGCCAGTTTATGAACCGGATGAACTTAGCGAGGGAGATGTCTTTGGAGTGCAAGGAAATTAAAATATTGTAATGTTTATTTATTTCAATGAAAATAAATGCGCATACCATAAGGGGCAATTAGCTCCTTTTTTTATTGTCTTTATCATTGTTGTAATTATTGCAGCTTTAGTTACTATAAATATCGGCAAGGTTGCAAAAGACAAAACTTACTCTGCTAATTCTGTTGATGCCGGAGTCCTGGCAGCAGCCTCAACCATGGCCTCAGCTTTTAATTACATTGCTGTAGCCAACTCCAGTATGGAAGTTAATTATCAGTACTTTATCGGACTGGCTACGATTTCATTTGTTATGGGGTATTGGGAGATGAATGCTGCGATGGCTGCGACTAATACTGCTTTATCCAACCAATCTCTTGCCTGTATATGGACTATTTGCTGTCCGCCAAAATGGCATTGTAACACCTGTCCTCTTTTTGGTTGGTCTTGTGAGGCTTCCGAGATAGCACTAGGCCTAGCTATAAAGTCATTAGCAAAGTTTCATGATACCATGGTGAATTTAATCGTTCAAGTTACTGGTTATTGGATGCTTCAGTATTTCTTCTACAGAATGATTAGGGATAATATTGATGACTATCGTCAAAGTGCTTTAGATTCCGGTTATAATTTTGCTTTTAGCAATAGTGGAATATCTTCTAAGCTCAGAGGGTGTAGGTTAGGAGATAGTAGTCTTTGTGATGCTTGTGAGGACGTCTGTGAAAGAGATTGTAGAGGCAGATGCGGGACTATAGATGATTATGATGATGACGAGAGAGACGATTATAGCGATTGTATGGATGCTTGCACTAGAGAGGAGCTAAATTGCTTAATAGATAATTGCCAGAGCCACCGCGCAGAATACCAGCTTTGGGTAAAAAATAATACTGATGATGTTCCTAGTGGAACTATTAGAACCTATTCTTGGTTTGACGAGCAGGGAAGAAGTCATGATGTGGCCACCCAGGTAGCGATTGACCCGATTGATGATTATGATCTAAGGACTACAATAATTCCCTTTCCTGCAGAAATTGCTCTTCTTGTCGTAGCAACAGTCGCTGCAGATACAGCTGCAGCTACATTAACAAGTGCTGAGGCCGATGCTTGTTCGCTTATTTTGTCTTGCGGGGCAATAGGACAAATTGCTGCAGCAAATGCCCCGGAAGCCGTGGGTAGGATTACCAGTGCTATTGCTCATGTTGGTTTAGCAGTTAATGGAATGTTTCCCAGTAGCAGCGATACTGACTCCTGGCCTTATCTTATTACTTGGATTGACGATGTGCATCATAATTTTTTAGTGGATGTCTATCAGACTCAACGCCATCAAGGAGCAGATTTAGGTGCCTGGAGCACAGAGTATCCTCTTACTACTTCTTCAAGCCGGGCTAGCTTTGCCGGTGACGGAGATATTTATCCTCCTGATCCTTATTATGATTCTACGATGATTTTAACTGATTTCTTAAATATACATCTTTTGCCTGAGTTGGCTGAGCCGATAAAAGATGTTGAAGGCGAGATGGGAGAATAGAACTGAGAGTGGAAGGATAAAAGAAAAAGGGCAAAGGATGAAGTGGGGAAGGAAAAATTGGAGGTAAGAGGTGAAAATAAAAAGTGTAGTTATTCTATTTATTCTGGTTATTTGTGTTCAGTTTAATGCTTTTTCTCAAATTTT
>CAZHVO010000062.1:0-6076 GCA_964536195.1 uncultured Planctomycetia bacterium | reverse complement strand
TTTAGAAGTTTTTGCGAGGGAGAGGACGCTGTATCCCCTTATCAGCCCACGTGGGCTGATAAGGGGAGAGAAAAGCCGAATCGTAACCAAATGCATTACCACGAAGCGAGCGGCGTGCGAAGCCTCCCCGAAGGGGACTAGCGAGCGCCAAGTGAGCCTGAGCCCTAGCGAAGGCGAACGGGAACTCACCTACCACCTAGCCAGCTGGAGCGACCGAAGGGAGTGCTGAGCGAAGCGAAGCACGACGTTCCGGAAGCGGAAGCTGGCGGTGGTATCATTCAAGTCTTTGGATAAAATACAAGGAAAGTTAAGTCTTGTAGAATCTATATATAAGGTCAGCCGAATGTCTTAATATAGATTTTAGGCATAATTCACGCGAATCCTTTTGATTTTGTTGATACTTTTGAGAATTTTGGGCTTCAAGAAAAAGGGAATTAAAAGGGGCAAAGAATTCCCAAGAAAAAATCTCTTTTTTGGCGATTTTGATGTTTTCCGTCTCTGCCTTCGGCGAGATCCGCGCCCCAACCTTCGGTTGTTGCCAAAAAGCAGCCGGGGGAGAAGAAACCCCACCCCCCAAGATTTATTATCCCCAAAATATATTTTGACAATTACTGTAAACCACTGTAAAATTAGATCGCTATGAAACGATATAACATTAGCCACACCGCAAAAGAATTAAATGTCACTCGCCAAACTCTTTATAATTGGATTAAAAAAGGTTGGGTAAAGCCTAAACGTGATTATCGTAATTATCCTATTTTTACGGATAAGGATATAGAAAAGATAAAAAAGTGGAAAGAGGAGTTAGTTGATTAGAGAAGACTATGGGTCCAATATTATTACTAGATAAGTCATCTTTACAAAAATTATCAAAAGATGAGATTTGGAAATTGTTTAAGCATTATACTCTTGTTATTTCGCCTATATTGATTTTAGAGATTTTAGCAGATCTATCAAAAAAAGGTTTGGATGCTGACCGTGCCACAAAATTTGTTAGTTCTTTAGCAGATAAATTGTGTCCAGGTGATTGTAATATAAGTTCGAATTTTCGCAATATGGCTGTTGGCTCTTTAATGGGTTACTCAGTTCCTATGACTGGGCAAATAGTTTTAGACGGTGGCGACATTATAGAGGACGAGAAAGGAGAAAAAGGTGTTTTTTTTGATGAAGCTCCTGAGTGGAAATATATTCGTAAATGGCAAAGGGGAGATTTTACCGTTGACGATGTTGGTTTTGCAAAAAAATGGCGAAGCAGAATTAGCCTTTTTGATTTAGAAGCGCACAGAGAGTATTTAGATAAGATACTACCTTCTAAGCGACCTAAAGTTTCTCAAATGTGCGATGTGGCAATTTTAGTGGATGGTTTAATAGAGAATAGTGAAGATCAATATGATAAAGTCTTGGGTTTTATGCAGTTCTTGGGAATATCTGCTTCTATTCGGCAAAAAATATGTTGGCGCTGGGAAATGGGGGGATTTAAAAAGTTTAATATTTTTGCACCATATGCTTTTTTTTGCTTTCGCGTTCAAATGTTATTTAATTTCGGATTGCACTTTAGGTTGTTGAATACCAAAGCGTCCAATATCATTGATTTAGAATATTTATTATATGCACCTTTTTGTATGGTTTTTTCTTCGGGGGATAAGTTCCATAAAGCCTTAGCACCTTTAATACTAAGATCGGATCAGTCTTTTGTTGATGATGATGTTTTAAAAAGTGATATGATTTGGTTAATGCGAGAATGTTCGTACTGGTCTGCCGCAGAGCGTAGTTCTAGAGCTACACATTTCGGTCATTACCCACCTATATGCGAAGATTCAATCACTTACCAGTTATGGAAAAAATATATGCTTCCTTGGACACCAAACTCTGGTAATATTAAAATGAGTGGAAAAGAAAAGAAAAAATTGGTAAATGATATTTTATCCAAGGTTAAGAGATGGGAAGATTATAAAAAACAAAGAGTACGTAAATGAAAATTGCAATATATACTAGAGTTTCAACCGAAGATCAAGCTAAAGAAGGATATTCGCTTGAAGTACAGCGAGAATACCTTGAGGGTTTTGCTAAGCGGGAAGGATATGAGATATTTAGAATTTATTCTGATGAAGGTATAAGTGCTTTTTCTACACGTCGTCCTGCTTTGCAAGAATTACTTGCCGATGCAAAAGCGAAGAAATTTGATTTAGTCTTAGTCTATAAGCTTGACAGGTTTAGCCGTAATCTTAAGGATTTACTTAACTTGGTAGATGAACTTTTTTCTTATGGAGTTGGCTTTAAGTCTGCTACTGAGCCATTTGATAGTACAACGTCGGCGGGAAAGCTAATGTTTCAACAATTGGGAAGCTTTGCTGAGTTTGAGCGTAATCGTTTGGCTGAGAGAGTTTTTCCCGGAATGATTAAAGGGGTTCAGCAGGGGAATTGGCAAGGGGCACGGTTTGTGCCGTTTGGTTATACCTATAATAAAGCTAAGAAGCTATTAGAGGTTGAAGAGAGGGAAGCTAATATCGTTAAGTTGATTTACACGATGTATCTCTCCGGCAAAAGTTCTCACGACATAGCCTCTTACCTTGATAAGAAGGGATACAAGACAAGAACAGGCAAGCAATTTTACAATAAATTTATCTGCGACATTTTGAAGAACAGAATTTACACTGGCAAAATTGTCTGGAATAAAAAGCATTATGATAAAAATCAGAAAACTAAAAAACATTACAAGTATATCAAAAATGATCCTTCTAAGATTATTGTAGCACAGGGAAAGCATAAACCAATAATTGATGAAGATGATTTTACGCAAGTGCAGAAATTATTAGCAGATAAGAAAAGAACATGGCGTCCAAGAGTTAAAAATAAAGAGTATCTTTTAACTGGTTTGCTTACTTGTGCGAAGTGTAGTCATAAATACAATGGCGTGTCTTCAATATCGAATCACCGAACGAATAAGAAGAAACGCTGGTATCGTTGTTCCGGGCCTCATGCAAGTCATGTTAGGTGTACAAATAGGTCGGTCAAGGCGGAGGATATTGAGCCGGAAGTTACAAGGATAGTGGCTCAATTAGTCCAAAATGAGCGCTTAAAACAGTGCCGATGGACGACCGTGACCGAAGCAAATTTTCCCCCTTTTGAAAATATTTCAAAAGTAGAGCTTGAAAAGCTCAAAAATAGGCTTAAAATGAACCACTCAAAGCAGGCAAAGTTGACAGACGCCTATCTGGAAAATTTGCTTAGTGAAGAGGTATTCAAGGCCAAGAACGAACACTTAAGAGCAGAGGAAGAAGAACTCAAAAAACGCATTGCTTTACAAGAGATTAGAGAGATTGAGCGGGAGAGATCAGCAGGCTATTTGAACCGAGTTGAGGAGTTTATTTCCGGGTATAAGCCCGGACAAAAAGAACTGAATTCCGATACTCAAAAACTGGTGGTTGGGCTGCTTTTTAAAAACATCAAAATCGCCAAAAAAGAGATTTTTTCTTGGGAATTCTTTGCCCCTTTTAATTCCCTTTTTCTTGAAGCCCAAAATTCTCAAAAGTATCAACAAAATCAAAAGGATTCGCGTGAATTATGCCTAAAATCTATATTAAGACATTCGGCTGCCAAATGAACGACAGGGATTCGGAAGCTCTTTTGGGGCTATTTTTGGATAAGGGATATGGTGTAGCTGAAAGTGCCCAGGAGGCTGATCTAGTTTTGGTTAATACCTGCTCAGTACGGGCTCATGCTGAAGATAGAGCAAGGTCTTATTTAGGGAGTTTAAGGAAAAAGGGGACAGTCCCCATTCGGGGACAGTCCCCGATTGTGGGCCTTATTGGTTGCATGGCAGCTAACAGAGGCGAAGAGCTCTTTGGAAGAATGCCACATATTGATTTAATTTGCGGGCCAGCGAGTTTTGCTAAGATACCCGGGTATGTAGAAAGAATAGTAAACGAGAAACGAGAGACGAAGGGCGAAGGACGAAATCGGAGGATAATCGATATTAATGATGGAGAAAGGCAAGAAAACCTTTATCAGTCTTCTTTCAGAGCCGACAGTGATAAGGCTCAGGTAATAATTTCAACCGGCTGCTCTAATTTTTGCTCATATTGTGTTGTTCCCTATGTTCGTGGAAAATTGCGTTTGCGCAAACCTTTGGATATAATTGATGAGGTTAAAAAGAATATTTCCTCAGGGATTAAAAAGATTACGCTTTTAGGTCAGAATGTTAACGATTACCGATACAAGTTACAAGCTGTAAAGTCACAAGTCACAAGTGGTAAACGCGATACACCAATAAATTTTGTCATGTTGTTGCAAATGGTTTTGGGGATTGAAGGCTTAGAGGAGTTGGATTTTATCACTTCTCAACCAAAGAATACTTCAAAAGAGTTGTTTACTCTTATTGAGAAATCACCTAAAATAAGGAAACGTCTTCATCTTCCTTTTCAATCCGGTTCTAATCGGATTCTAAAGTTGATGAATAGAGGATACACTAAGGAGAAGTACTTACAACTTGTAAAGGACTATAAGAAAATTGTTGGTGGGACCATAAGCACAGATGTCATTGTTGGTTTTCCTACTGAGAGCGATGAGGATTTTAATCAAACCAAGGATATAATAGAAAAGGTTAAGTTTAGTCACGCTTTTATTTTTAAGTATTCTCCTAGAAGTACCGCTAAGAGTTTTGAGTTGGCTGATGATGTATCGGCAGATATAAAAATAAAGCGGCATAAGATATTATTAGATTTGCAGAAGAAAATATCATTGGGCAAATAATATGAGAATAATCAGTTTAGTTTTAGTCTTTATTTTTTCAATATCTTTTTCTGTTTTTCCTTTATCAATAACTGATGTTCACAAAGAGTATCTCTACGGAAATTACGATGATGCTATAAAAATAGCCAAAGATCTGCGTGAAAGCGATGAGACCCTTTATTATTTGGGTTTATCTTATATAAAGATAGGTGATTACTCAAAAGCTCGTACATCTTTGAGAAGGCTCCTGCATCGCTTCCCGGGCTCTTCATTCTATGAGCCGAGCATGATCAAATTAGCTGATACATATTTTCTTGAAAAGGATTATTCAAGAGCTAAAGAACTTTATTTTGAGATAGAGCAGAGAGCAGCTTCTGATGATTTTTCACCGGCAGTATTATTAAGGTTAGCTCAAATTGCAAGTCGCCAGGGTAAGTGGGATGAGAAGACAAAATATACGAGGTGTATAAAATCAAAGTACCCTAAGGCCAGTGAGATGAGATTCGTTAAAGTATTAGATGCTTTGGGAGATTTTTTCACTATACAAGTCGGTGCCTTTGGTGTTAGGAAAAACGCTCTTCTTTTAGTCGAAGAGTTAAAGGATGAATATTCTCCATATATTGTAAAGGAGAGAAAAGGCAATTATCTTCTCTATAAGGTGCGTGTAGGTAAATTCAAGAATCGCTATGATGCCCAAAAAGTCTCGTCTGAGTTACTTAATGGAGGATATCCTGCCCGAATTTATCCCTAAATAAACAATGAGTAAGATTATTTTTATTGTTGGACCTACAGCCACAGGAAAGACCGAGGCCAGTTTTCTATTAGCCCGAAAACTTGGTGCTGAGATTGTCTCGGCTGATGCTATGCTGGTATATGATCAGTCAAAAATTATAACCTCAAAGCCTCCGGTTCATATGAGAGAGGAGATAAAACACTATTTCGTTGGTATGGTTCCAGTAGAGGAGAGTTATAGTGTCTTTGATTATTCCCATTCGGCTTCTAGCGCAATAGAGGATTTGGTTAATAAAGATATCCCGGTTATTGTTTGCGGAGGCAGCGGTCTTTATGTAAAGGCGATTTTAGATGGTATATTTGAGGGGCCGGGTAAGGATGAGAATTTGAGGAAAAAATTAGATGAAACAGTCCAAGCTCAGGGTAATGAGTATCTGTACCATAAATTAGAAGAAGTGGACCCTGTGAGTGCAAAAAAAATCTCTTCTAATGATTTGCGGAGAATAATTAGGGCTTTAGAGGTCTATTACTTAAGTGGTCAGCCTTTATCCGAGAAGAAGAAAGAGGCAAAAGGCCTTTGGGGTAGGTTAGGAATTGAGATTTTCGGGTTAAG
>CAZHVO010000061.1:0-6093 GCA_964536195.1 uncultured Planctomycetia bacterium | reverse complement strand
CGTCATCATTGATTTCGAATTCACCCTCTTTTCCGGCTTTGATAATCTCCTGCATAAAAGTGGGAAAAGCCTCAGAGGCAAACTCCTGATTCAAATTTATATCTCTTATTGTGCCTTTATCCAAATTAACCTCTAATTTATCATCAGGTTTGATTTTCTTGGCCTGTTTACAAATCAAAATCGGTAACCCGACATTTATAGCGTTACGGTAAAAAATACGGGCAAAACTCTCAGCAATCACTAGGGAAATTCCGCATCCCTTAATAGCCCAAGGAGCATGCTCCCGACTAGAACCACAGCCAAAATTTTTACCGGCAACTATTATATCACTTTTTTTTACTGTTTGTGGAAACCCTCGGTCTATATTCTCCATACACTTTGAGCCTAGAAAGACCGGGTCGTATGAGTCAAGGTACTTAGCAGCAATAATATCATCAGTATTGATATTATTCCCTAATTTATGAACTTTACCTTTAATAGTAATAGTCATCCCCATCCTATACCACCTCAGAAGGGTTAGTAATCCTGCCGGTAATCGAACTTGCTGCTGCCACTGCTGGTGACGAAAGATAAACAAAGCTCCCAGGATGTCCCATTCTACCAATAAAATTCCTATTAGTAGTAGCCAAGGCAACTTCGCCCTTATCTAGAATTCCAGTATGCCCACCTAAACAAGGCCCACAAGTAGGTGACGAAACCATAAACCCGGCCTGATGAAAAATCTCCAAGTATTTTCTCTTCTCAGCTTCCTGATAAATCTTAGGGGTAGCCGGAATAACAATTGCCCGCAAACCCTTTTTCACTCTCTTACCCTTTAATATTTTAGCCGAAATTTCTAAATCACTTATCCGGCCATTAGTACAGGAACCGATCACAACTTGATCTATTCTGATCTTATTACACTTATCTACACTTTTTACATTACTAGGAAGGTGGGGACAAGCAACTTGAGGCTTTAGCTTACTGACGTCAATATTAATAACCTTGCTATACTTAGCATCAGGATCACTTCTTTCTATCTTTATATTCTTTATCTTAGGATTAGCTCTCCTTGCGTAATCAAGGGTCTCCTTATCGGGCTCAATAACCGCCCCCTTACCACCAGCCTCAATAGCCATATTGCACATTGCGAACCGATCATCGATTTTCAAATTTCTAATTGTCGGGCCGGAAAACTCCATAATCTTATAGAGAGCCCCATCTACCCCAATCTTACCAATAGTATGTAGTATAAGGTCTTTACCACCTACCCAGGTTGGAAATTTCCCTTTATAAATAAACTTTATAGTCTCAGGAACCTTAAACCAACATTTACCAGTAGCAATAGCTGCTGCTAAATCAGTTGAACCAACACCAAAACTTGCTACTCCTAAGGCACCGTAGGTGCAAGTATGAGAATCTGCTCCAATTACCAAATCCATTGGCTTAACTATTCCAGCTTCAGGCAAAAAAGCATGCTCTACTCCGCACTTATCAATATCATAGAAGTGCTTTATCTTAAAATCTTTAGCAAATTCTCTTAAGACCTTCACGTTATTAGCGGCTTTTAAATCTCGGGCTGGGGTAAAGTGGTCACAAATAAACCCGATCTTTGATTTATCAAATACCTTCTTAAAGCCAGCCCGCCTAAACTCTCCTACTGCTAAGGGTGCAGTTATATCATTACCAAAGCAGAAATCTACCTTAGCATAGATAAAGTCTTCCAACTTCCCGGATAAAGAGTGTTTAAGAAGAATTTTTTCAATTAAAGTTAAACCCATAATTATTTAACTACCTTTTATTAACTAAAGGATTGAAGATGCTTGTTACTTGAGTTCTTTTACCAAGAGAGTAGCGTTATGACCTCCGAACCCTAAAGAATTAGACATGACGGCTTTTACATCTTCGGCCCTAGCTTCATTAGGTGTATAATTCAAATCACATTCAGGATCAGGATTTTCATAATTTATTGTAGGAGGAATAACCTTATTTTTAAGGGCTAGGCAACAGGCAATAAATTCAATTGCACCAGCAGCACCTAAAGTATGGCCAGTCATTGATTTTGTAGAACTAATTAAGACATCCTTAGCATGGGAGCCAAAGGTACTCTTTACAGCCTTAGTCTCCATGACATCATTTAATTTTGTACTTGTTCCATGAGCATTGAGGTAAATTTTCTCATCCCTTGGCACACCAGCTTCATCTAAGGTAAGAGACATTGCTTTTGAAGCTGCACTACCTTCAGGATCAGGCGCTGTTATATGAAAAGCATCACAAGTTGCTCCATATCCGGCTAATTCTCCGTAGATATAAGCACCTCTTTTCTTAGCATGCTCTAGCTCTTCTAAAACAATAACTCCTGCTCCTTCAGCTATAACAAATCCATTTCTCTCTAGGTCAAAAGGTCGGCTTGCTCTTTGGGGCTGATCATTACACTTAGAAAGTGCTTTTAGAGCACAGAAACCACCTACCCCTAAAGAACAGACACAAGACTCTGCTCCTCCACAGACCATAAGAGTAGCTTCGCCACCTTTTATGGCCCGATAGCCCTCTCCAATAGCGTGAGCTCCAGAAGCACAAGCAGTAACCGTGCAGAAATTAATCCCCTTTAATTTAAATCGTATAGCTATATGCCCGGCAGCTTCATTGGTAATCAGCATCGGAATCATAAACGGAGAAAGCCTTTTTGGTCCTTTCTCGAGAAGAATTTTATGCTCCCTCTCAATTACTTGCAAACTTCCTACACCTGATCCGATAATTACGCCTATTTGGTAGGGGTCAACTTGCTCTAAATTTAGGCCACAGTCTTCCATGGCTTCTTCTGCAGCTTTAAGAGCAAATTGGACAAAACGGGGGGTTTTTCTCTCATCTTTGGAAGAAAAATTAGAGGGAAGTATGAAATCCTTTACCTCACCGGCAATTCTAGAATCAAATTTTGTTGCATCAAACTGGGTAATTTTTCCTACACCACTCCTGCCTCCAGTTAAAGAATCCCAAAAGGAACCTTTATCCTTTCCAACAGGAGAGATAACACCACATCCAGTTACAACTACCCGTCTCATCTTTTCAAGAGCTATGCCTCTTTCTTGCTAAGTTTATCGTCGATATACTTAACTGCATCACCGACAGTAGTAATCTTCTCAGCATCTTCATCAGGAATTTCTATTCCGAATTCCTCTTCCAAAGCCATAACAACTTCTACTGTATCTAAAGAATCGGCTCCTAGATCGTCAATAAAGGAACTCTCTGGTTTAATTTCTTCTTTTTTTACTCCTAGCTGTTCGGAAATAATATCCTTTACCTTTTCGTCAACACTCATCTCTAAACCTCCTTTTGAATTTGCTAAATCATCCCGCCATCAACTACCAAAACTTGACCAGTTATATAATCAGCCCCGTCTGAGGCTAAAAACAACACTGCCCTGGCTACATCATCTGATGTACCAAATCTATGTAAAGGTATTCTCTTTAACATCTCCTCTTTCACCTTATCCGGTAAAACATCGGTCATCTTGGTCTGAATATAACCCGGGGCAATAGCATTAACGCAGATATTCCTTGAACCCAACTCCTTGGCAAAGGTTTTAGTCAACCCGATTAAACCAGCCTTGGATGCTGAGTAATTTGCCTGCCCAGGATTACCAATTATCCCGATAATTGAGGAAATATTAATTATCTTGCCCTGGCGCTGTTTTACCATATACTTTGCGCAGAGCTTGGAGCACAAAAATGCCCCCTTTAGATTTACTGCAATTACCTTATCCCAATCATTTTCAGAGAGCCGTAGAACTAAATTATCTCTGGTTATGCCTGCATTGTTAATTAATATATCAACCTTTGAGGAGTTGTCAATAATTTTGTTTAGAGTTTCCTCAACTCTTTTGCTATCAGTGACATCAACAACATAATATAAGCACTCACTATGACTAGAAAGCTCCTCTTGAGCTTGTTTTAAGCTCTCCTCAACCAGATCCAGAATCACTACCTTAGCCTTAAGTTTAGCAAAATTCAGGGCAATTTGTCGGCCTATACCCTGGGCAGCTCCGGTAATCACGACAACTTTACCTTCAAAACTCATATGCCCCCTTTTTATCAAAATCTTCTTCATTTTCTATATTAATAACCTTAGCCTCACGGTCTATCTTTCTGATTAGACCACGTAAAACCTTTGATGGACCAACCTCAAAGAATAAATCCACTCCGGCCTTTATCATAAAGCCTACACAATCATTCCATAAAACCGGAGATATCAATTGTTCTAGAAGATTTTTCTTAATTTCTTCTGCATTAGTATGGGCCCTAGCTGTAAAATTGCTAACAATAGGAAGCCTAGCGTCAGAGAACTTCATTGTTTCAATAACACTTGCTAAGTGTTTTTTAGCCGGATTCATAAACGGTGAATGAAAACCGCCGCTGACTACTAACTCGATAACTCTTGCTCCGGTAGCTTCTAAGGCTTTAAATATATCGGCCTTCCTTAATTTTCCTAAAGAAATAACTATCTGCTGAGCTGTGTTTATGTTAGCGATATAGAAATTTTCTTTTTTAGCTAAATCTTCTAAAGCTTCTCTCTCAAGGCCAATAACTGCAAACATAGTAGAAGGATTAGCTATGGCTGAGGCCTGCATTGCCCCGGCTCGCTCGCGTACTAAAACTACTAAGTCTTCTAAGCTTACGACTCCAGCAGCATACAGACAACTATATTCACCTAAACTCAATCCTGATAAATAATCTATTTCTGACTCTTTTTCCTTAAAAACCTCAAAAGCGGCCAAGCTAACTGCTAAAATAGCCAGCTGTTGGGTTGATGTTTCTTTAAGCTCGGATTCTTGACCCTGAAAGCACTTCTGGGACAAAGAAAACCCTAAAATCTTATCTATTGATGAAAAAACACTCCTAGCTTGAGGGAAATTTTCATAGAGACTCTTGCCCATTCCTACATATTGAGCGCCTTGACCAGGAAAAATTACTGCTTTCATCTTTTACTTATAATAGTTCTTCTATTACCTCTTGCCTCTTTTCCTATTTTAAAACTTTTTTTGCTATTAATGCTATCGAAGGATACAATATATCGGTTTAGGATTCGCCTAAACCGGCTTCGCCTCCGGCGAAGATTGTATACATGACTCTGTCTAAACCCACTTAATCACACAGCTACCCCAGACCAATCCTCCGCCAAAAGCATCTAAAACCACGATACCGTCCTTTTTAATTTTATTCTCTTCCCAAGCCTCACATAGAGCTACGGCACTGGAAGCAGAAGACATATTCCCGTAACGGGCAATATTTAAATATATCTTATCTTGAGGAATATGAAGACGTTGCGCTACTGCATTTATTATTCTCTCATTAGCTTGGTGAGGAATAAATAAATCTACATCTCTCTTTTCTAAACCAGCCTGGGCTAAAGCTTTATCTGCTGCATGAACCATTATTCTCACAGCAACCCGAAAGAGCTCGTTACCTTTCATCTTCATGTAATGAAGTCTTTTTTCTATGATTTCAGAAGAGATTGGATTACGTGAACCTCCTCCGGGCATACTTAAAATTTCGGCCTGAGAACCATCTGAACCCAAGTAAGCGCTTAGGAAACCTGCCCCTTCACTCTCAGTTAAGACTGCGGCTCCGGCCCCGTCTCCAAATAAAACACAAGTAGAACGATCTTCCCAATCAGTGATTGTAGAAAGAACTTCGCTTCCGACTACCAAGACATTCTTATAAAGACCACCCTTTATAAACTGCCAGGCGCTGGCTAGGGCATATACAAAACCGGCACAAGCAGCCGATACATCAAAACAAGCAGCTTTCTTAGCTTTTAAATGATTCTGAAGATGGCAAGCTGTAGAAGGAAATTGAGTATCAGGAGTAATAGTAGCAACAATAATTAAATCTAAATCTTTGGGGTCTATTCCTGCCCGCTCTAAGGCAATTTGTGAGGCTTTGTGAGCTAAACCGGAAGCCCCTACTCCTCCTTCGGCAATTCTCCTCTCCTTTATGCCAGTACGAGTAGTAATCCACTCATCAGAGGTATCAACCATTTTTTCTAAATCGGAATTGAGCAGACGTTTAGACGGTAAGTACTTGCCTAATCCTACTATCTTGGCAGATTTCATTA
>CAZHVO010000060.1:0-6553 GCA_964536195.1 uncultured Planctomycetia bacterium | reverse complement strand
CTCTTCTTTAAGCAACCGATTAAACAGGGTTGATTTGCCAACATTGGCCTTACCGCAAATAACACATTTTAATCCTTCACAGATAATCTCTGCTTCTCGGCTGCCCTCAATAAGATTATCTATTTTCCTAGCTAAAACTTTTATTCTTTTCTCTAAGGAGAGGGCAGAAATATCCAGGTCGTTCTCAGGAAAATTTATCGCACTCTCACTTTGAATGAATAGCTCTTTTATCTCACTCTTTAACTGCTTTATCTTTAAAGTTGTATCTCCTCTCAATTGTGAAGAAGCAAAAGCAAGGGCATTTTCGCTCTTAGCGTCAACAATTCCTCGAATACTCTCAGCTTGAAGAAGATCAATCCTACCCCCAACCAAAGCCCGGTAAGTAAACTCACCCGGTAAAGCTAACCGAGCTCCTTGCTCTAATACTAACTCCAGAATTTTATTTAATACTGCTACTCCCCCGTGAGAAGAGATTTCAATAACATCTTCTTTAGTATAAGTGGAAGGCTTGCGCATAACGCTTAATAAAACCTCATCTACTATTTTTTCTCTTTTGTCTACCCCCTGCCTAGACCGAGCCTGCTTGCCGGCAAGGCAGGGCTTCGACAAACAGGCTTTACCCTTATCTACAATCCATCCATAGTGAAGAGTATGAGTCTTTACTCCCCTAATATTCTTTTTTCTCCGGGGCTTAAATAATTTAGATGCGATTGCTAATGCCTTAGACCCAGAGACTTTGATTAAACCTAAAGCAGATTTGCCAGGAAAAGTAGCAATAGCAGCAATGGTATCACCTAATTTGTAGTCCTTTAATCTAAATTCACGCATAGTAAGAGTATTTTATAGGTAATTGCTAAAAAATCCAGTCTCTTTTAACTTAACCTTTTCCTGATAATTGTAAGGGCTCCTTTAGCCTCACTTACCAAGAATAAAGAGCCACTGATAACGATAACCCACTTATCTCTATACTTTCTCCCAGCCTTTTCCCAAGCTTCTCCTATATCTTTAGCTAAACAGACCCTCCCGGGCCCAACTATTCTTTTAAGTTCCAAAGGGTCCTGGGAACGGGGATTATTAAAACCGGTGAGGATAAGATAAGAGTAGTCTATTTGTTTGAGCATCCTCTTGGCATCTTTATCTTGAGAACAAGCAAATATTAGAATAATCTTCTTCCCAGGAAAGTATCTCTTTAAACTTCTTCCTAAGGCTGAAAATGAAGAAGCATTATGAGCAATATCGATAATGGTTAGGGGAGATTTATTTACAACTTCAAATCTCCCCGGAAGACGAGCTGCTCTAAGCCCACCTTTATAGTCTATTCTCCTCTTAACTATCCCCTTTCTCTCTAACAAAAAAAGAGTGGCTAATGCTAAAGACGCATTCTCAACTTGATGCTCACCAAGAAGATGAATTTTTAGATCTTTCAGAGTAAAGCCATTGAATCTAAAATTAAAAATAGTATGCTTTTTGCTAAACCTTATGTTTTGGGTTTTAAAATCTCGGCCAAGAATAAAAAGCGGTGCACTCCTCGACTTGCACTTATCCTTAATTACCTTTAAAGAAGATGGCCGCTGTGGTGAACATATTAGGGGAGTATTTCTTTTTATGATTCCTGCTTTCTCGTTAGCAATTTCAGCTAATTTCTTTCCTAATTTATCAGTATGGTCATAACCGATATGAGTGATTATGCTGGCTAAAGGCTTAACCACATTAGTAGAATCCAATCTTCCCCCTAAACCACTCTCCAGAATAACAAAGTCTACATTTTTTTGAAGAAAGTACTTAAAAGCAACAGCAGTAAGAACTTCGAAGAAGGTTATCTGGCCTAATTTTTTAGGAATTTTTAAATTTTTTAGGCCCGGGGAAAATTCTTCAACAATTTTAGACAGATCTTTTTTAGAAATCAAACTACTTCCAACTTTAGACTTTACACTTCTAACTATTTGAATCCTTTCTCTGAAATCAAAGAGATGCGGTGAAGTAAACAGCCCTACTTTAAAACCAGAACCAGCAAGTAAATAAGCTAAGAATTGAGCGGTAGAACCCTTACCCTTTGTACCAGCAATATGGATGGCTCCTAAATCCTGATAAGGAATCCTTAGATATCCAAGCAAGATAGGCATCCTCTCTAGTTTGAAAGAAGGCTGATAAGGAAAGTAAGAGATCTTCTCATAATCTAGGAAAGAGTCTAAATAATCTTTTGCTCTTTGGTATTTATCAACCATATCCATCTTGTGAGTACTTCAGGGGAAGGAAAAACTTAGTGGCGGAAATGACGGATGCCTGTAAAAATCATGCTTATGCCTAGCTTATCACATGCTTTTATAATATCCTTGTCCTTTATCGAACCTCCGGGTTGGATTATAGCTTTAATTCCTTTCTTGTAGGCAACCTTTATTGAATCTTCTTTGGGGAAGAATCCGTCAGAAGCCAATACTGCCAGGCGCGGAGACGTTGCTGCCTTACTTAAAGCTATCTTTACTGCCCCAACTCTTGAAGGCTGACCTCCTCCAATACCCAAAACAGAATTATTCTTAGCTATAACAATAGCATTAGATTTTACCCACTTAACTACCTTCCAGGCAAATATTAGATCTTTGAATTCACGTTGGCTGGGTTTTCTGTGGGTTACTACCTTTAAATTACTCTTATCCAAGGTCAAAGAATCTCGGCCTTGAACAAGGTAACCAAAGATTGTAGTCTTTATATCTTTAGAATCTACCTTTTGAGTAAAATCAGCTTCGAGAACTCTGAAATTCTTCTTGGTCGAGAAGATCTTTAATGCTTCTTTGGAATAAGAAATAGCAATAAGACACTCCTTAAATTCACTCTTTAAGATTTGATCGGCAGTCTCTCTATCTACCTTTCTGTTTAAAGCGATGATTCCCCCGAAACTAGAGATCTTATCGGTTTGATATGCTTTCTTGTAGGCTGAGACTAATTTCTTATCAGCCCCTACCCCACAAATAGAAGCATGCTTAACAATAACAGCTGCTGGCTCGCTAAATTCTTTTACCTGCTGCATAGCTGTATCTAAATCAAGAAAATTATTATAAGATAAAACTTTGCCCTGGAATTGCTTAAATTTTACATTATTAAAATCAACTACCTTAAATAAAGATCCCTTCTGATGAGGATTCTCTCCATAACGTAAGGAGCGAGTTTCTTCTAAATTCCAGCTAAAGACATCCTTACCCTTAAAATAATTATAAATAGCATTATCGTACTCCTTAGTAGCGTAAAAAGCACTCTGGGCTAAACCTTTCAAAGTTTGTTCAGATACAAATCCTTTATTCTTCTGAAGTTCGTTTAAGATTAATTTATATTGCCGAGCGTCACTAATACAAGCAACATTCTTGAAATTCTTAGCTGCCGCTCTTATTATTGATGGTCCACCAATATCTATATATTCGATCATTTCATCCCAGCTTAACTTCTCTTTTGCCTTCTCAACAAAAGGATAGAGATTAACTACCACCATATCAATCGGCTGTATGCCTAAGCTTCTTATCTCTTCCATATGCAGGGGATGTTTCTTATTAGCTAAGATACCTCCGAATACCTTAGGATGAAGAGTCTTTACTCTTCCCGAGAGTATCTCGGGGAAAGAAGTCAAGGTTGCAACATCTTTAACTGAGACCCCGGCTCTACGCAGGAGAGTAGCAGTTTTACCTGTTGAGGCTATCTCAACGCCAAGATCTACTAATTTCTTAGCAAAATCAGCTATTCCTTTTTTATCCCAAACACTTATTAAAGCTCTTCTAATTTTTAACATAATTACACATTAAACCTTATTTCGATTATATCTCCTTCTCTAACGATATAATCTTTACCAACTACCTTCACAAACCCTCGTGACCTGGCTTCAGCCATATTAAAAAAACTATCTAAATCCTTGCAATTAGTAACTTCTCCTTTTATAAACCCTCGTTTTAAATCACTATGGATCTTACCGGCGGCCTCTAAAATACTCTCACCCTTGTCTATACTCCAGACGTGAACTTCCTTTTTGCCAGCGGTAAAGAATAAAAGTACTTTGGACTTATCAATAAGTTTTTTTATCAACTGATCAATGTCACTAACCTTCTCTACTCCTAAAGAAGGCTTACAAGTAATTAATTGTAGCAACTTGAAAGTCTCTATCTCTCCAGGAGCAAATTCAATATCAGAGAGCAACTTCTCTTCTTCCAAGAACTTTTGAGCCTTAGCCAGAAGAGCTTTTTCACCTTCATCTTCGGTCCTAAGAAGTCTTTTCTCTATTCTTTCTAAGTCAATTATAATGAGGTCCAATTTTTTGCTAAGCTCAAATACAATCGCATCAGCGCTTTCAGGCTCGCTATCGATAAATTCAACCGAATAAGGCGATATTTTTTGGGGTGAGAATTTCTCAACTAGCTTATCCACCCAAGCAAGTTTATATTTATGTTTTCCCGGTTCAATCTCAAGACCAAGATTAAATATCTTCATTAAGCATGCTTTTCCTGTTTGGCCTGCTTTGCTTTCTCGGCAATATCTTGAGCAATCCGGGCCGGAACAATATCGTAGTTAGAGAAGCTCATAGCATAGTTGCCTCGACCACCAGTAACTGAGCGCAGGTCTGAAGCATACTTAAACATCTCTGCTAAGGGAATCTTGGCTTTAACAACTTCGTTCTTGCCCCTAACTTCCATTCCCATTACTCGGCCTCGCCTGCTATTTATGTCCCCGGTAATCTGGCCCATAACTTCTTCAGGGGCAACGATTTCTACATTCATAACTGGCTCTAGCAATACACCGCCAGCTTGCTCAAAAGCTTTCTTTAAAGCTTGAGATGCTGCAATTTGAAAAGCCATATCTGAGGAGTCTACCGGATGATAAGAGCCATCAAAAAGTGTTACCCGAATATCAGCTATTGGATATCCGGCTACAAACCCTTCGCTCAACCCTTTACGCAAACCTTTTTCTACAGAAGGAATAAAATTACGGGGGATTGCTCCACCGACAACTTTATTAACGAATTCAAATTTCTTTCCCCGCTCTAAAGGTTCAACCTCTATAGACACATCGCCATACTGACCGCGGCCTCCGGTTTGTTTTTTATGCTTATAAGAAACCTGAACTGACTTAGTAAGAGTCTCAAGGTAAGGAACCTTCGGTGTACCTAGCTCTACATCAGCATTATACTTTCTCTTCATCCTGTCGATGATTACCCTAATATGTAACTCACCCATGCCAGCTATAATAAGTTCTTTAGTTTGAGCATCAAGAGAGGTGCTACAAGTAGGATCCTCGCTGGTTAGGCGCGCAAGGGCCGAAGATATCTTATCTTCGTCCTGACGAGTCTTGGGCTTAACTGATGCTGAATAAGCTGGAGAAGGAAATTCCAGCTTAGGAAACTCGACAACTCTAGAAGATACACAAATAGTATCTTGGGTTTGAGCACTCTTTAGTTTTGCTACTGCCCCAATATCTCCGGCACAAACTGCCTCAGAAGCCACCTGTTGCTTACCCTGCAAGAAATAAAGTTGACCGAACTTCTCCTTAGAACCCTTGGTAGTATTAAAAAACTCACTATTAGAACTTAAGCTTCCAGAGAATACTCTAAAGATAGTAAGCTGGCCAACAAAAGGATCGATAATGGTCTTAAAAACCTGGGCTGAGAAAGGAGCATCTGCCTTAGGCTCAACACTTATATCTTGTGAGGCTTTATCCTTAGCCTGCCGAGGCAAGGCCTCGCCTACTGAGGGCATAATATCAATGATTAACTCAAGAAGACAATCAATACCTACCTCTTGAGTAGCTACTCCCCCGACTACCGGAAAGACCCCAGAATTAAGAATAGCTTTTTTAAGGGCCGGGATAAATTCCGCCTCTGATAATTCTCCAGTCTCTAAATATTTCTCTATTAAGGCATCATTACTTTCAGCAGCCCTCTCCACGATCTTATTATAGGCTGAAAGCTCTTTATCTTTATTTTTCAAAATATTAATCACATTTTTCCCATCGACCAGGCCCATGCTTACAGCATTTTTAGTTAAACTTGCCTTGATATCATTTAAAGTTTTCGTATAATCAGTACTATCTTTATCAAGCTTATTAATGAAGAATAGGCACGGTACCTTCTTTTCTTTTAAAATATTCCAGGCTTTTTCTGTTCCTACTCCAACTCCCTCTACAGCATCGACCACAATAACAGCAAAATCTACAGCTTGGGAACTAGTGATCAACTCGCCAATGAAATCAAGATAGCCAGGGGTATCGATAAATTGTAAAGAATTTCCCTTATAATCAGCTCCTAGAACCGATAAATTAATAGAACTCTTTCTTCTTTTTTCATCATCTTCATAATCACTGGTAGAAGTTTCACTATCTACCTTGCCTAGACGGGAGATAGCTCCAGATTTAAAAAGTATGGCTTCGCTAAGGGAAGTTTTGCCGCTTTGGGCGTGGCCGCAGACAAGAAAAGTTCTTTTTTTCATTACGTCACTCTGCATAATAACTCTCCCTTATTTAAGCTTTTATTATAATTGAAACAGGGGCAGCCGTCAAGAAAATCTGGCCGCCAAAAGGCGGC
>CAZHVO010000059.1:0-6597 GCA_964536195.1 uncultured Planctomycetia bacterium | reverse complement strand
CACGATCACCTGCGTGACAGGCAGGGGACTTAAGCCAGGCTAATCGACGACCCCAACAGATGTAAGATTATAAATAACTTTTCGTGTGCTGTCAAATCAAAAATATGGGCGATACAGGACTTGTATGCGATCTCCGACGAAGTCGGAGCCGGTTTAGGCGAATCCTAAACCGCTATTATATGCATCCAATGGCCACCCTCTAACACAATTTGCTTATGTTAGCTAATCTATTTAAACAAAGAACAATAAAACCATGGGCGATACAGGACTTGAACCTGTGACCCCTACCATGTCAAGGTAGTACTCTAGCCAACTGAGCTAATCGCCCATTCTTAATTCGTTTTCCAAAGAACTACTGGCAAATGAAAAATATGCCGGGGGCGGGACTTGAACCCGCACGTTCCTTACGGAACAACAGATTTTAAGTCTGTGTTGTCTGCCAATTCCAACACCCCGGCATATTTTGTTGCCAAAGATTTTTATTTTAAGGCGTGGGCCGGATTTGAACCGGCGCGTAGCGGTTTTGCAGACCGCTGCCTTACCACTTGGCTACCACGCCACCGTTTGAGATCCTCTCTTTACTTTTTATTCTTTAAAAATTCCGGGGAGAAAATTACTTTTTTGCTTTTACTTTTATCTTGCCGCTTTTAATTTCCCTTAAAGCATTATCTAAAACCTTCTCGCCGGGTTTATCAATTAAAGGCTTCTCCCCATCAGTTAAAGCAATTGCTCGTTTTGCAGCCAAAATAGTTATCTTATAAATCGAGCCTTCACTTGCTTCTACAAGTCTCTCTAAAGGAATATTTACTTCGTACATTTTATCCTCCGAAGATTCAGCGTCCTAGCTATAATCTAATTGCCCTGGTTAAGTATAATCCCTTCTAATTCTTTTAAGGTATCTTTTATATTTCGGTTTGTTACTAAATAATCATAATACTTAGAAAATTGCAGCTCTTTTTTTGCCAGTTTCACTCTTTTTTGGATTACCCCTTTCTCCTCGGCCCTTTTTTTCATCCGCCGATAAAGGTCTTTTTCTGATGGGGCGACAAGAAAAATGGTGGTTACCTTACTAAGCTTTGAGTCTTTCTTAAGATACATTCCTCCCTTAACGTCAATACATAAAACAAGGCACTTGCCTTCCCTTTTGGCTAAAGCATAAAGAATCTTAGGTGTTCCGTAGTAGCTCTCTAATACCTTCTGGCTTTCGAGAAAGAATTTCCTCTTTTTTAATCTTAAAAACTCCTCCTCCTCAATAAAGAAATAATCCTTACCATCTTTTTCCTGAGGGCGCTTCTTGCGCGTGGTAATAGTTACTCCTTTTATAAACTCTTTTTTTATTCTTTCGCGAAGAAAGAGTTGCTCAACAATGGTAGTCTTGCCTGCTCCTCCCGGTCCTGAGATAACAAAAACTTTTGGATTTTTCATTCTATATTCTGAGCCTGTTCTCTTATCCTTTCCAAATAATTCTTCCCCTCGACTATTAATAGAGCTGGGTTCTTCTTTTTGGTTTTGCTAGAAGCAGCATTCAGTTCCCTTAAAATTTCTTGGGTTAAAAAATCTATCGGTTTACCCTGAGGTATCCCTTTTGTAGAGTTAATCTTGCTCTCTAGTTTACTTATGTAAAATGATATCAGGGAAAGCTCTTCGTCGATATCCGCTTTCCCGTTTTCGGCCTTATTAACTTTGGGCTTTTGTTTTTTGATCTTCTCTACGTTGCTCTTTAGCTTGCTAAGATTATCCCTTATCTCTTTCTTTATAGCCCTACCCTCTTTCTCTTTAAATCTTGAGAACCTATTCACGGCTTCCTTTACCGCTGAGAGTACCAGGCCTTCGTCGCTCTTGCCTCTGTGCCCCCAAGATATTGCTTGAGGCAAGCTTAAAATATCACTTATGTTTATGTTGGCCTTTAGACGATGTCTCTTGCCTAAAGATTTTATCTGGGTGATGTAACGAGAAACAACCCCTTGATCAACATATATTTTCTTAGCCTGGGGTTTAGCTACAAAAATAAAAACTTCAACCTTGCCGCGATGGACCCTCTTTTTGATTTCTCGCTTGATCTTCTCCTCGAGCAAGATATCCTCAACTGGTAAGTTGTGAATTCCGATATCTAGGTACTTAAAATTTAGGGAGCGCAAGATTACTTGTATAGTTTGATCCTCTCTGCTTCTTTGGGCAGAAGCATAAGCAGTCATTGATTTCATACCCAGGTCTCCTTCTTGGTCTTCTCTGCAACTGCTTCTTTTGAAGGATAAAGTTTATAAACAATTTCGCCGGGTTCAAACCAAAGCTTTATCTCCCTCTCAGCCTCCTCACTGCTGCTTGAAGCATGAATCACATTCTCAAATAAACCGGTTGTTAAAATTCTTCCGTAAGCACCCCTTACGCTTATCGGGTCAGCTTGCTCAGGGTTGGTCTCCCCGGCTATAGCTCTGACTTTCTTTATAGCATCCTCTCCCCAATAGACAAGGGCCATAACCCGATTCTCTCCGTGGATTTGGCCAGTAATGTATTTGGTTAATTCCGGATAAAACGGTTCTTTCTGAAGATGGTGGTAGTGCTTATTAGCTAACTCGATATCTACTCTTATTACTTTGGCTCCAATTATTTTTAGTTTAGTCTCAGAAAGTCTGCTCAAGATATTCCCGGTAAGGGATTTTTTCAACCCATCGGGTTTAATAATAACTAGGGTAGCTTCGTTCTCCATTCCCTTATAAACCTCCTTCTAAAACCTTATCAGGCCCTATCTTAGCCTTTTAATAATTCTCTCTAAATCTTCCAAGGTATAATACTCGACAACAATTCTACCACGATTATTCCTTTTGTTGAAGACTTTAACTTTGGTACCCAGTAATTTTTGAAGCCTCTCCTCTACTTCAACGATAAAAGGATCAGTCTTATTTCTCTTCTTTGAGACTAACCGAGCCTTCTTTTCTATCTCTCTAACCGAGAGGCCCTCTTTTAAAATCTGGTGAAATAGCTTCTCTTGAGCTTGGAGTTTCTCCACCCCTAAAATTGTCCGAGCCTGAGTCCGAGTAATTATGCCCTTCCTTAAAGCTGCTTTTATCTTATCAGGTAGCCTAAGCAATCGCAATGTATTAACTACTGTAGTCTTGTCCTTGCCGACAAATTTAGCAATGTCATCTAAAGAGAATTCGAATTCTTCAATCAACCGCTTAAAAGCTTGAGCTTCTTCTATTGGGTTTAAGTCTTGACGCTGAAGATTCTCAACGATTGCCAAAGTAAAGGCATCCCTATCATCTAACTCCTTGACAATTGTTGGTATCTCCTTGAGCCCCAATGACTTAGCAGCCTGATACCTTCTCTCTCCGGCCACAACCTCATAGGTTCCCCCACCGACTTCTCTTACTACAATCGGCTGGATAAATCCCTTCTCTTTAATTGACCGGGTCAACTCTCCCAACTCCTTCTCGCTTACTTCTTGTCGAGGTTGATGCTTAGCAGGCCTTATCTTACTCAAGGATAAATGAGTAAATTCTTTCGGTAACATCGCCGCTGTCTTCTTAGGAATAAGCGCATCTAATCCTCTGCCCAAAACTTTTCTCTCCATTTTAACTCCTTATTTTTGCTAATTGATTGATCTCTATTTTTTCCTTTAATAACTCCTGAGCTAAATTTAAGTAGGCCTTGTTGCCTACGCAAACTGGATCATAAAAACATATTGGTTTGCCAAAGCTAGGAGCCTCAGCAAGTCTGATATTCCGAGGCACAATAATATTAAATGCTTTCTTCTGGAAAAAGTTTCGTACCTCCTCTATCACCTGCAAAGTAAGCCGGGTACGAAAATCACCCATGGTAAGAAGCACCCCTTCTATATCTAAAGAAGGGTTTAGCCTCTCACGAACTAATTCTATAGTATTAACCAATTTAGAAACTCCCTCCAAAGCATAGTATTCGCATTGAATCGGGATAATCAAGCTATCAGAAGCTGTCAGAACATTTACTGTAAGCAAACCTAAGGATGGTGGCGCATCGATAATAATATAGGAAAAATCATCCTTTATGGCTTCTAGCTTATCTCTTAGCCGCAGCTCTCTATTGTCAATATTTACTAACTCAACCTCTCCGCCGGTAAGGGAAATGTCCGAAGGGATAATATGTAGATTAGGCCATTTAGTGGGGTAAATACTCTCGGACAAGCTAGCCTTGTCCATAATTACATCATAAATTGAGTTTTTCCCTTGGCTATTAAATCCAACCCCTGAGGTAGCATTACCTTGGGGATCCATATCTATAAGCAAGGTTTTTTTCTCGGCTAGGCCCAAAAATGAGCTTAGATTAATAGCTGTAGTAGTCTTACCAGTACCACCTTTTTGGTTACAAATACCAATTATCTTGCCCATATTATTTATTCTAATAACAAAGAGTGGTATTGTCAAGCTATTTCGCGTTTTCACGTGAAAACCCTGCAATGCCTCTTGCAAAAAAGACTGATATTATAAAGTTTTTTTACGTTTTCACGTGGAAACGCGCCCCATACCTGTTAGGTTTTCACGTGGAAACGCAGAATGTTTTCACGTGGAAACGCTAGCGCCATTTGCCATCAAAAGGTTTTCACGTGGAAACCCTACAATACCTCCTGCAAAAAAGACTGATATTGTAAAGCTTTTTTAAGTTTTCACGTGAAAACGGGTAAGTCGGTGCAAAAATCTCTTAGGTTTGAGTCCGAGATAGGCGTGTTTGATAACTTAAGGTAAATATGTTCTGGACAAGCCAATAAAGGGTTAGGGCTGCTGGAAACCCATAAAAGATAACTCCGATGAATATAGCAAAGAACAAGCCCATAGATTTCTGCTGAGAAGCTGTAGAGGAGGAGGTGGTTATTTTTTGCTGAAGAATTCCCATACCCATTAGCAAAATAGGGAGAAGGTTTAAGTAATTTATAGGAGCTGGAAAAGGCAACTTTGCAAAGTGATCCGGCCCAGACAAATCTTTAATCCATAAGAAGCTAGCCCCTCTGAACCCTATAAAACGATAAACAATCTGGTAAAAAGCCATAATTACTGGTATCTGGAACAATAAGGGCAAACATCCGCCTAGAGGATTTATCTTGTATTTGCGATATAATTCAATAGTCTCTTTTTGGAGCTTCTTAGGATTATCCTTGTACTTTGTCTTTATCTCCTCAACCTCAGGTTGAATCTGCTGCATCTTCCGCATTGCCTTGCTACTCTTAGAGGTAAACGGGAAGAGGATTAAAGAAACTGAAGCTGAGAAGAGAACAATGCTCAAGCCCCAATTCTTAACAAGGGCATAAAAAAGACTAAGAAGCTTTATCATCACTGCAGCTATGCCATTGAAAAACCCATAGTACATAATCCCTTGTAGGCCAAAAGGTTCTAACTCTTTTTCAATTTGCGGCCCCAGATAAAGAAAGGTCTGTTCGCCAGGGGAAGACAAGTATAGATGACTTCTCTTCTCTTTGCCCTCATTCACCCACTTTAAGTTATAAACTCCTTTGAACAAAGATAGGCAATAGTACCTATCTCTGGCTCCGGCAAACTCTATACCATTATAGGTCTCATCCTTTATCTTTCTTGGTGAGATTCTCTTCAACTCCCTGTTCTGGGAATAAAAAACCTCTTGGTATCTTTGGTCTAACATACCGGCGCTCAAGTAGTTAGAGAACAAAACTAAAGGGGTCTCGGGAGGAGGGTCAAGCTTTATCTCTAAGGTATAATCCTTAAAGATAAATTCCTTTTTCTGGCCGCCTGGCCCTTTGAATTCAACACTCCAATCGTTAAGGCTAGGAGTAAATTGTTTGTCGCGATCTTCAGGCAAAAAACCTATATTTTGGAAGGGAAGTTCATATTCTTCAGCGCCTATGAAGATCTTTTTTATGTAACCTCCTAAGGGAGAGTATGTTATAAGAAAATTGCCTATAGAAACTTGTGGTAGGTCTGCAATTTCTTCTTTTTCTTGGGGAGTTGGAGGAGGAGTTCTTTGAGAAATCACTGAGGGAAGATCCCTGGACTCCATCTGCTCGACCTGTTTTTCACTATCTCCTTGAGCTGGAATAGGTTGCGGAACGAATTTGGCAACCAGATGCGAATACGCAAGAAAGAAGATAATAGTTATAGAAAATGCTAAAAAAAGTCGTTTTTCCATATTACCTTACTGGGTCAAACCCCCCTTTTGTAAAAGGATTGCAGCGAAGGACGCGGTAGAGGGTAAGCTTTAAGGCCTTAAAAAAAGAGTGCTTTGAAAAAGCTTCTTGGGCGTACTCTGAACAAGTTGGGGAATAAATGCAGTGACGCGGGAAAAACCTTGAAACAGAGCGATATGTCCTTATAAGAAAAAGGGCTAATTTCCTCATGCGGTAAGCCTTTTCCGCCCCTTGTCCCTTCTTCGCTTTAAGATCTTTCTGCCACCGGCAGTAGCCTTACGAGCCCGGAAACCTCTCTTCTTTTTGGCCTTTATTTTGGTTGGTGTTGTCAGATTCTTTTTCATAGATGAAATTTTAGCATATATTGACCTTGTGTCAACTATAAAAATGTTGCAAAGAAAATTTATTGCGGTATAATTATTTTCGCCTCGCTGGTGAGGTGTGAATAAGTTGTGAATTTTGTGAACTCA
>CAZHVO010000058.1:0-6630 GCA_964536195.1 uncultured Planctomycetia bacterium | reverse complement strand
GAAACTTTACGAAAGAAGATACTAGAGGAAGGGAAGCGGCCTGATGGCAGGTCTATAGACGATATAAGAGCTATTGAATGTATAGTTAAGGCTTTGCCTCGTACTCATGGTTCAGCTACCTTTACTCGGGGCCAAACTCAATCTTTGGCAATTACTACTCTAGGAACCAGCTCAGATGAACAATTCATCGAAGCATTAGAAGGTGAGTCTACAAAACACTTTATGTTACACTACAGTTTTCCTCCTTTTAGTGTCGGCGAAGTAAAATTTATGAGAGGACCTTCTCGCAGAGATATCGGCCATGGGGCTTTAGCTGAGAAATCGCTTGTTCCGATAATCCCCTCTAAAGAGGAGTTCCCCTATACTATCAGAATAGTTTCTGAAATATTAGAATCAAACGGGTCTTCATCTATGGCTTCAGTATGTGCAGGCTCCCTATCTTTAATGGATGCCGGAATTCCGATAAAAGACGCAGTGGCAGGAATTGCTATAGGTTTAATTGCTGGGGATAAAGATTATAAGATTCTTACTGATATTGCCGGTGCTGAAGATCACTATGGCGATATGGACTTTAAAGTTGCCGGTACAAAAAAAGGCATTACTGCTATCCAGTTGGATACAAAGATAGACGGATTAACTTTTAAGATGATCGAAGATGCTCTTGAGAAAGCAAAAGTAGCACGTTTATTTATTTTAGAGAAGATGGGGAAAGCTATAGATTCGCCGCGGGGCCAGCTTTCAGAATTTGCCCCAAAGATAAGGTCATTTGAGGTAAATCCTGACAAGATTGGAGCCATTATCGGTCCTGGAGGCAAGATAATAAAAAGAATCCAGCGGGAGAATAATGTTAATATAGATATTGATGATGAAACAAGTGTAGTATCAGTAGCCGCCCAGACAGTTGAAGACCTAGAGAGGGCGGTGAAATTGATTAATAGTTTAGTTAAAGATATAGAAGTTGGGGAAATTTACGAAGTTAAAGTTGAGAAAATAGTTAATTTTGGTGCATTTTGTGAAATCGCACCCGGGAAAAGTGGTTTAATCCATGTCTCTGAACTCTCCGATGAATTTGTTAAAGAGGTTGAAGAGTTTTTAAAACTCGGAGATATCATAAAAGCAAAAGTTATTGGAGTCGACCCCCAAGGAAAAATTAGGCTTAGCCTAAAACAAGCAAAATAATGAGGAATCTCTCTTCTTTTCTGAAGAGCACCGTCCTGTTTCTTGTATCTCTTCTAATACTTCTGAGTTTACTCTCTTACATACCTAAAGATGTAGCTCTTCTTAGCTCTCCGGCTCCGAAATCTATCTCTAACCTTATTGGTATCGGAGGCGTTTATTTGGCTTTTTTCCTCTTTTTTGTCTTTGGCTGGGCTGCCTATTTTTTCCCTTTTGCTCTCTTCTTTCTAAGTTTAGATAAATTAGGTATTTTACGTTTCTCAGGATTAGGGAAAAGTAAGGTTATAAATGTTTTAGCTTTCCTTTTTTTCATTATTTTTCTTTCAGCATTTATTGGGTTATTCCCTAATGTTAATACCGAAATATTTAGATCGGGAGGAATAGTCGGATTCTTTTTAGCCGGATTTTTTAATAAATATTTAGGAGTTTACGGAGCCTTCATTACTATCTTTCTGCTGGTGGCAATAAATGCTATTCTCTTCTTCGGTTTTTTCTTTATTGATATTTTAAAAGCGATTAAGACTCTTTTCGTTAAACTTATAGATTTCTTCAAGAGCTTAAAAAGTGAGGGTGAGACCTTTCTTAAAAAGGAGAGAATAAGGCCTAAGGAGATTCTTAAGAGTATTATACAGAAGAAGCCTTCAAAGATTAAGCCTGAGATAAAAGTCTACAGTCCCAAAATGGATTCATACTCCAAAGAAGAAAAAATGCCTACTCCTTTTGGGACTAATGACCTTAAGTCGGGTGTAAAGATTACCCCTAAGCCAATTGGCAAAGATAAGGCAACAGAAGAGTTAGAGGAGAAGGGTGGGAAGAGTTTTGATCCCCTTACTTATAAATTACCTAGTCCTGACCTCTTAAAGGTTCCTCCTTTTTCGGATCAGAAAGAGGCAAAGGAAGATATTGAAGTTAATATAAAGAATTTGGAAACTACCCTTTCGGATTTTGGTGTAGAGGCAAAGGTTGTCAGCGTACAGAAGGGGCCGGTAGTTACCATGTATGAACTTCAGCCTCAAGCCGGAGTAAAAATAAATAAAATTTCTGTTTTAGCTGACGACATTGCTTTAGCCATGAAGTCTTCGCAGGTTAGGGTAGTAGCACCTCTGCCCGGGCGAGGTACAGTAGGAATAGAAATTCCTAATTTAAAAAAGCATCTTGTCTACCTGCGTGAGGTTTTGGAAGAAAAGGAATTTGCCAAGGCAAGTTCTAAGCTTACCTTAGCAATCGGTAAGGATGTTTCCGGTAACCCTGTTGTTGCTGACCTTAATGACATGCCCCATCTTTTAATTGCTGGTGCTACTGGTGCCGGTAAGACTGTTTGCGTTAATTCTTTGATTTCCTCAATGCTTTTTAAAGCAAAGCCTGATGAAGTTAAATTTATTATGGTTGACCCTAAGATGGTAGAACTTGCTGCTTTTGCTGCTATTCCACATCTTCTTCATCCGATTATCTCTGACGCCAAGAAAGCTTTTGTTGCTTTGAATTGGGCCGTAGAAGAAATGGGGCGCAGATATCAATTGTTAGCCGGGGAAGGTTGCCGAAATATAGATATTTATAATAAAGAAAAGAGAGAGGCAGGCAAGATGCCTTATATCATAATTGTTATTGATGAGTTAGCTGATCTTATGATAGTAGCCAGAGAAAGTATTGAGACCACAATCCAACGCTTAGCTCAGCTCTCCCGGGCCGTAGGGATTCATCTTATTCTTGCCACCCAACGACCCTCAGTAGATGTTATCACCGGTGTAATCAAAGCTAACTTTCCGGCCAGAATATCATTTAAGGTCGCATCAAAGGTTGATTCCCGTACCGTTTTAGATATGATGGGGGCTGATAAGCTTATTGGTAAGGGTGATTTGTTATTCTTAAAGCCAGGGGCAGTAAAGTTAATTCGTTCACAAGGATCGTTTATCGATGATGACGATATTACGACCCTCACTAATTTTATTCGAGCACAAGGTAAACCTATTTATGAGAAGGGTATTGCTGAAGGTGAGAAAAAGAGGCAGATGAGCGTAGAAGGCGATGAGCTCATTGATGAGGCCATGAAGGTTGTTCTACAAGCCCGTCAGGCTTCAGCATCCCTATTACAGCGGAGGATGCGAGTAGGATATACTCGGGCGGCCAGGCTCTTGGATTTAATGGAACAAGAAGGTATCGTCGGTCCGTTCTGCGGTTCTAAGGCAAGGGAAATTTTAGTCGATCCTGAGGTTTACATGAGTGAGAAGGGGTGGATATGATCAAAGAATTATGTAATAAGTTAAAAGAAAAAAGAAAAGAGCTCGGCTACACTATTGAATATGTTGTTGAGAGGACAAAATTGCATCCTTCAATGATAAAAGATATTGAAGAAGGAAATTTAGCTAATGAGAACCCTACTTACATTAGGGGGTTTATAAAGATTTATGCTGCTTTCCTAAAAGTAGATAGAGGTTCATCTTTGGAAGAAATTGGTACACTCGAGCAAGGGGGTAGAAAAAGAGAACCAAAGTTGAGAAAGATAGACCGAAGTATTATTTTTAAGCGCATAGGTAGTATAATAAAAAAGATATCTCCTGAAGTTAGAAAGAAAATTATTCTTGTATTAGCAGGGATAGCTTTGCTCGGGGTATTCTTTATTGTTGGTAGTTTCGTGGTAGGAAAGGTTACGAAATTCTTTACTGCCCCGGCAAAGAGTATCCAAGAAATACAAAGAAAAGAGAAGCCTGAGGTAGCAGCAGTTCTTTCCCAAGAGGAAGAATTGGTTGCAACCTTGACCGCTAAGAAGAATTGTCTTTTGAGAGTTGTAGTCGACGGAGATCTTCTTTTTGACGGGATACTCGAGAAAGGTGCAATAGAGACCTGGCGAGGCGATAAGGAGATAGAGCTTAAAATCCGCGATGGTTCAGCAATTACTCTAGAGGTAAACGGTAGGTCTATACCGACTTTAACTTCTCTACGCAAGCCAATAAAAAGCCTAAAGATAACACCTTCAGGGATAGTAGTAGATAAGTAATATGGGAAGAACCTTCTCTGTTATTTCTTTGGGGTGCTTTCGCAATTCCTACGATTCAGAGATTATCATTCCTGAATTTTCTAGTCAAGGTTATAGTTTTCTACCCTCAGTATCTTTATTTATTAATAAGAGAAATAGAGCGAAAGTAATAGATTTACTTATTGTAAATACCTGTGGCTTTATTGACAAGGCAAAGGAAGAGTCTTTAAAGGTAATATCTGAGGTGGTGGAGTTAAAGAAAAAGGGTAGAGTAAAGAAGATAATAGTAATAGGGTGTTTAGTAAAAAGATACCGGCAGCATTTAGAGAAGTCTTATCCTTCGGTAGATTCTTGGCAGACTATAGTAAATTTTAGTCAGAGCTTTATCAGGAGAGATAAGCTACTTTCTTCACCTTCAGTAGGATTTTTAAAAATATGTGAAGGCTGCTTAAACCGATGTAGCTTCTGCGCTATACCTTTAATAAAAGGTTCCTTGCGAAGTAAGTTCAAGAGTGAAGTCATAAAAGAGGCCAAGGATTTAGAAAAAAGAGGGGTGCAAGAGCTAAACATCATTGGTCAAGATATTACCAGCTGGGGAAAGGATCTTAAAACTAAAAGCGATTTAGCTAGTCTCCTGAAAGGAATTTTAAAGGCAACTAAAAAGATACCATGGATAAGATTAGTCTATACTCACCCCAAACACTTTAGTGATTCTCTAATAGATGTAATAGCTAAGAATGAAAGGATTTGTAAATATATTGATTTGCCTATTCAGCATATAAATGATAGAATTTTGAGGTTGATGAATCGAGGGATTACCAAGAAGAAGATCGTAGACCTTATGGGCAAGATTAGAAAAAGAATACCTGGTTGCGTTATAAGAAGCTCAGTAATCGTTGGTTTTCCTACTGAAAGCGAAAGAGAGTTTAAAGAACTACTAAGATTTTTGGGAGATGTTAAGTTCGACCGCCTAGGGGCATTTATATATTCGCAAGAGGAAGATACCCAGGCTTACAAACTTCGGCCGCAAATACATCAAAGTACAAAGAAAAGGCGCTTTAAAGAGGTAATGGAGCAGCAGAAAAGAATAGCAAGCGAGTTAAATAAGAGATTTTTTGATAAAGAATTAGAGGTTCTTATTGAAGCAAGAAACCGAGATGTATTTGTTGGCAGAAGCCAGTATGATGCTCCTTCAGTTGATGGGGCAGTATTTTTAAAAAAAGAAGGTTTAAAAATAGGTAATTTTTATAAAGCAAGAATAATTGATTGCCTTGATTACGATCTTGTCGGTATATAATGAATACACCCAACAAGCTTACAATTTTCCGGATCATTCTTTCTTTTATCTGTATAGGTTTTATACTAGGGAATAGTTTTTTCTCTCTTCTAATTGCCTTTGTTATCTTTGGCCTTGCCTCTCTAACTGACTTTTTAGATGGATATATAGCCCGTAAAAGAAATTTAATCTCAGATTTAGGTAAAATCTTAGATCCGATTGCCGATAAAATATTTGTTATTGGAGTATTTTGTGCTTTTTTAGAATTAGGAGCTGTAAATTCCTGGATGGTAATTTTAATAATGCTTCGAGAGTTTATTGTTACCGGTCTAAGATTATACGGTTTAAATAAAGGAATCGTCTTAGAGGCAAAGAAGTTTGGTAAACATAAAACCGTCTCACAGGTTATAGGGATATTTATCATTCTTATTATTCTTATTTTTTCTAAAGTTATGCCGGGGAGCTCAACTGTTTCCTTTCTGTTGAGAAAGTTTATTCCATTACTTATGTGGTATATCGTGGCTATTACCATTTCTTCAGGTATCTATTACTTCTGGGTAAACCGCAGAGCGATAAGAACGCTATAGATTATTATTAATATGAAAGATAAATCATTGTTTGATAAGATTAGTTTGACAATAGCTACACTTTTTGGGGTTGGTTTTACTCCCCTTTGTCCGGGAACAGCTTCTTGTGTGGTAGCGGTTCTGATTTTTCTTCTTATCGGAAACCCAATTTACTTTCTCATCTTTACTATTTTTTCTGTGATTATCTCTTTTCCAACTTCAGCAAGAGCCGAGGAGATATTTAAAATAAAAGATTGCAAGAAAATAGTCATTGATGATTTCTCAGGCATGCTTATTACTTTTCTCTTTATTCCTAAGAAAATAGAGCTTATAATTCCTGCTTTTTTTCTCTTTCGAATGTTAGATATGCTCAAAATTCCACCGGCAAACAGAATCGAACGCTTTTCTGGAGCCAAGGGGATAGTCGGTGATGATTTGGTGGCAGGAATTTATTCTAATCTAATTCTTCAAATAGTCATATTACTTTTGAAAATCTTACCATAAATTGGACCTTCCTTAGTAAGAGTACTTTTATAAAGAATTATTGCACGAATGAGGAACTTCTCATCTAATTGAATATCTTTAATTTTTGCTTTAAGACTTTCAATATTCTTTAAATCTTTTATTCGGGCTAAGGT
>CAZHVO010000057.1:0-6761 GCA_964536195.1 uncultured Planctomycetia bacterium | reverse complement strand
TGTAGGAGATTTTCTAGAGATTCGGCCCCTAAATGAGGTCGGTCGCTGCATTAAGGGTAAGAGTAAAAACTTTAACTTAATGGGAGTTTGTTTTTCTTCGGAAATCGAATGGCAAAAGGGACAGGTTCTTCTTATTGATTATTTTATACCTGAAGAGCTTGATTCTGTCAGGCTTAAAATAGTGGTAGTTTGGTCAGAGTTTATTGATTTAGAAAATGGTTATTTTTGCGGTGGTGAAGTAGTTGAAGTAGAGGAGTCGAAGCAAGAAAAATTCGCGAATTATTATTTTAAGCAGATAAAAGATAGATTTTTTTAAATAGCCAAGCCAGCGATAATTAATGCCTGAGAGAAATGTCAGCTATCTTGAGTTTCCCCAAGTTGTTGTAGTTGAAGCCTCTGCCGGTTCAGGAAAGACCTACTGCTTAACTAAAAGATACCTCCACTTACTTATAAATCCTCAATTAGAATTAAACCAAATTCCTTTAAGAAATATCTTAGCCATTACCTTTACCAATAAGGCTACAGTAGAGATGAAGGAGAGGATTATCGAGTTCCTCAAGAAGTTAGCCTTAGATGCTTTTTCAAGCAAGGAAGAAGAGGAGGATATTATATCTTCACTTGGCCTTGAAAAGAAGAATGTCGAGAGCAAAGCTAAGCTGATCATGGATGAACTTATTAGGCATTATAACTTTTTCCAAGTCCAAACTATAGATAGCTTTATCAATGCACTTCTCCTCGGGTGTTCATTAAATATTGACCGTTCAGCTAGCTTTAAGATAAAGAGGGATTATCTTTCGTCTCTTTGCTTTTGTCTGGATTCATTGACTGAGCAAGCAAGAGAGAAGAAAGAAGTATTGAAGTTGTTGGAAGAGTTTTTGCAGCACTATCTGTTTGTCGAGAATAGAAACGGGTGGTTTCCTAAAGAGGATATCTTACAATTATTGCAATCTCTATTTAGGTTAAGCAATAAGTATGGAAAAACATTTAGTTCTTTTCTCGGAGAGTCTGCAGATATAATCAAGAAGAAGAAGTATATTTTGGGCCAGATTAAAGAATTATCTGAGTGTTTTCCGTCGGGTATGAATACTAGCGCCAAGAAGCATATTTCTTTTTTTCTCGATAAAAATGATGATATTTTTGATATTGCTGCTCTTCCGGCTCACCTAAAGGCTCTTAAGGTTCCAATGAACAAGGACAGCGAAGCTACGGATGGCTTTGTCAAAAAATGGAAGAAAATTTACAATTTGCTAAAGGAACTAGTTGAGTTAGATGCAACTGTTGCTTATAACCCTTATGTAGAGCTTTATCAGAGGATAAGTGATTCTTTCCAGTTGCTTTCAAAGAAGGAAGACATATTGTTTTTAGAGGAGCTTAACCGAAAGGCCCGTCTTCTTTTCGATGAAGAAGGCATAACTGTTGCCGAAGTCTATTACCGCATGGCTACCCGTTTTAAACACTATCTTATTGATGAATTCCAAGATACAAGTTTATTGCAGTGGTGCAATTTAGAAGAGATGGTTAGAGAAGCGCTTTCTACAGGCGGTTCACTATTTTATGTCGGCGATAAAAAGCAAGCTATATACCGCTTTCGCGGCGGTGAAGCCAAACTTTTTGATACAGTTAAGAAAAAGTTTACTCATTTTAATGTAAAAAATGCCTACCTAATGACAAACTGGCGTAGCCAAAGAGCAATTGTTGAGTTTAACAATAAGGTATTCTCCAGAGATAACTTAAAGACTGTTTTAGATCTTTCAGGTATTGCCAAAGAGTTGGGTGAGAAGAAAGAGAGTATCGATGAGATTCTCGATGTCTTTAAAGATACAAAGCAGAAGCAGCGAGAGGATAGTGTTGGTGGCTATGTTTACGTTGAACGAATTGAAGAAAAGAGTAAACAAGAGCGTGATGAGATTACGCAGCCTAAGATTTTGAAACTGCTACGAGAATTAAAGGGGCGTTTTCACTATGAAGATATAGCAATTCTTACTAGGGATAATAACGAGGTTGAGCTGATAACTTCTTGGCTTTTAGAAGCAGGTTTTCCTGTTGAGTCAGAGAAGACCTTGAATTTACTTAAGAATTCTTTGGTAAAAGAAATTGTTTCATTTCTAGGCTTTCTATGCTCACCCTTGGACGATCTAAGTTTTGCTAGCTTTATTCTTGGAGAGGTTTTCAGCCGCTTAACTAAGATTACTTGTAGTGATATTACTGAGTTTATTTTTGGTCTTCATAAAGAGGGTAAAATGGGAGGGCACGTGCCTCTATATCGTTTGTTTCGAAAGAGGTATCCGGAAATTTGGGATCAGTATATTGATAAGTTTTTCAAAACAGTAGGATTCATATCTCCTTATGAGTTAGTTGTAAGCATTTATCAGACTTTGAAGGTGACCGAGAACTTTAAGAAGAATCAAGCTTTCTTCATGAAGTTTTTAGAATTAATAAAGCAGAGAGAGGACGATTACGTAGGTTTAGGCGAACTTCTCGCATACTTAAAAGTTGCACCGCAAGAGGAGTTATATGTAAATGTTGTTCATAGTAGTTCTGTAAAGGTTCTTACCATCCATAAGTCCAAAGGGTTAGAGTTTGGTGTTGTCATTATTCCATTCTTGCGCATGGACATAAGTCCAGAGACTGGAGAAAAAGGTAGTAGCTCTTATGTTGTGCCCAAAGAGGGAGGAGATTTAGGAATAGTACGCATTACTAAGAATCATCGTGCATACTCACCCTTTCTACAAGAAATTTATATCCAAAGCTACAAAAAAGCCTGCATTGATGAGTTAAATAATATCTATGTTGCCTTAACTCGGGCCCAGTTTGAGCTATATGTCTTTATTCCCAAAAAGAGTTCAAATAGCAACAATAAAGCTTGGCATATAATTCCTGAGAGGGTAAGGAAAAGCGGAAGTAAAATAAAGTATCGAAGAGAGGAGAAGGATGCACAACCGATAATAGATATATTGCCTTTAGCATATAAAGAGTGGCCAGAGTTAATTCCTGGTGAGTTTGGTGATTGGCAAAATATTAAAAATCGAAAGAATATCTTAGAAGGTAATTTGCTGCATACAATTCTTTCACGGATTGGAGGTTGCCAGGGTCTCGACACAGAGGAGTTGATTAAAGAAGCTATATTATTTGCTAGTACGCAATACCCATTTATCGAGGATTTTTCTCCTTACCAGGAGAAAATAAGGCAGCTATTAGCCAAGAAAGAGCTTAAGAGTATCTTTTTTGTTCCAGCCTCCAGTGTCTTCTGCGAAAAGGAAGTGGTAAATCGTTTTGGTGACGGCAAGCGAATTGATCGTCTGGTAGTAAGAGAAAAAGAAATCTGGATAGTTGATTATAAGAGTTCCCAAGAAGCAAAGCCTGATCATGAAAAACAGATTAACGAATATGTTCAAATTATTAAGGATATTTACCCTAAGCGAGAAGTGAAGGGTTTCCTAGTGTATTTAGATAGCATGATAAAGGAAGAGATAGCCTCAAGTTAATTTATGGAGAAGGTAATTACCTATAGTTTCGGCGAAGATTTTATTGCTAAGCTAGCTACTTTTCTTAGCGAAAATTTCTTAAAATCTAATAATGACCTAAGTCGTATTGGATGTGTTTTTGGCGGTCGGCGGCCAGCTCTATTTTTGCAACGAGAGCTCTCTAAAAGAATAAAGAAGGCTTACTTGCCCCCGCATTTTTTTAGTATGGATGAGTTTGTCGATTTTCTTTCCTTTCCTCAATCTCAGCACAAAGTTAATGATTTAGACGCTTGTTTTCTTATTTATTCTTTGGCCAAAAAACATCTTCCTAAGCTTTCCAAGCAAAGAGAATCTTTTAGCATCTTTCTGCCTTGGGCTCGAGAGATTGTTTCTTTTATCGAACAGCTTGATTTAGAGGATATTAAGAATCAATCTCTGCTATCTATTGAAAAAAGTGCTAGTATCGGTTATGAAATACCCGATAGCATTAACAATCTACTTAGCGAAATAATATCTTTGCGTGATGCTTATCATAAAGCTTTAACAAAGAAAGGGCTAACTTCTAGGGGTTTGCGGTATTTGCAGGCAGCTAAGTCTGCCGGAGAGGGAAAATATGAAGAATTCGAAACAATTATCTTTTGCAATTTCTTCTACCTTCATGCTACAGAGCAAAGAATCGTTAAAAGCATCCACCAGGAGGGTAGAGGTATCTGTATTTTTCAAGGTTCCCAAGATAAGTGGTCAGTATTAGCGACTAATGCTAAAAAATTAAATGTTTCGATTAAACCCCAAAAGGGAGATGCTAAACCTGATTTCTCTCTCTACCAAGGGTTTGATATGCATTCGCAAGTCGGTATTGTTGGGGATATTCTTGGCAAGATTAAAAATAAGGATAATACTTTAATCGTCTTGCCTCAGCCTCAAGCTCTCATACCACTGCTTACCGAAGTATCACCTTTGCTTGAAGATTTCAATATTTCCTTAGGGTATCCTTTAAAGAGAAGTTCCCTTTACGTTTTATTTGATTTAATATTAAAATCTCAGGAGCAGAGATCCGATAAGGCCTACTATACAAAAGATTATTTGAGTCTCTTGCGCCATCCTTTGGTAAAGAATTTAGAAATAGGTAAGGACTCAGTAATCACCCGAGTGATGGTTCATAAAATAGAAGAACTTCTTCAAGGTCAGCAAGAGTCTTCTATCGGGGGAAGCCTTTTCTTAAGCCTAGAAGAGATAGAATCAGAAGAGAAGATTTACTTACATACTCAGGAGGTTCTCCAAAATATGGATATTCTGGTGAACTTTAGTGAATGCAAAAGTCTTTTGCTTAAACTACATGAGATGTTTTTTAAGAGGTGGGAAAGTATCTGTGATTTCGATCATTTTAGTAGTACATTTTTGGAGTTGCTCAATACTTTAGTCGAGAAGAGTAAAATCGGGAGTTTTCCTTTTAACCTTAAGGTGGTAGAAAAACTATACAAGATAGGTCAAGAGTTAGGAGGCTTAGCATTTAGCAGAGAGAAGTTTAATCCTAATGAAATCTGGGATATTTTTCAACAAAAACTCCAGGCTGAAGTCATCTCCTTTGTTGGTTCACCTTTAAGAGGAACTCAAATTTTGGGACTTCTTGAGACTCGTTCGCTTAGCTTTGAGAATGTAATTGTAATGAATTTGAATGAAGCTGTCTTGCCCAAGTTGAAGGTTTACGAACCTTTGATCCCTCGTGAAGTTATGTTAAATTTAGGGCTAAATCGTCTCGAGAAGGAAGAAGAGATACAGCGGTATCAATTTATGCGTTTGGTGTCAGGTGCAAAAAAAGCTCACTTGATATACGAAGAGAATCAAGAGAGAGAGAAGAGTAGGTTTATTGAGGAATTACTTTGGGCAAAACAGAGAGAATTGGGAAAATTGGAAGTCACTCCTGTACCTAAAGCTCGTTTTGCAGTAGAGGTACCCTCTTTAGCTCCAGCTGTCCAAAAAACAGAGGCGATGGTGCGGTTTTTAAAAAAAGCAACTTACTCGGCAAGCCGCTTGAATACTTACCTTAACTGTCCCCTACGGTTTTACTATCAATATCTATTAGGGTTAAGAGAAAGAGAGGACTTACTCCAGGACCCTCAGGCTCCTCATATCGGAACTTTTATTCATGAACTCTTGGCCGATACTTTTAAGGTTTTCCTAGGTAGAAAACCAGTGATTGATAAAGACTTTAGAAGAAACTTTTTCAAGAAGGTGGAGGAGAAGTTTGAAAGTCTTGCCCGTCGCATGAGGTCTGATTCATTTCTTCTAAAGAAAATTATAGATAATCGGATGAATAAGTTTCTAGATAGTGAAGCCGAGCGGAATGTAGCTAAAATAATCTCTTTAGAGAGTGAATGCAGGGGCATTTGGGAGATGGACAATAAAGCTATCGGTTTCAGATATACTGCCGACAGGATTGATCAGTTGGAAGATAAAAGTATCGTAGTGATTGATTATAAGACCGGTGGAGCTAATATTGCACCCAAGAGGTTTTCAGCTCTCTCAACCATGAAAATGGACCGCCAATCTTTAAAGGAAACCCTTAAGTCCTTTCAATTACCTCTTTACTACCATTTTACCTCTAAAAGCTTCCCTAATAACCAGGTAAATGCTGAGATTTATAATGTGCGTACTTGTGAGCGCAAGGCTTTTATTTCTAAAGAAGATATGTTAAAAAAAGAAAAAGTTGAAGAATTGTCTTTGCAGGGGTTAGAAGCAATATTCCGAGAGCTATTTGATTTAAGTGTACCCTTTGAGTCTGATCGAGATGAAAGGAAGTGTCAATTTTGTCCTTTTACTTCACTTTGCAGATAAAAAAAGAGGAGGGAACGGCATTTCCTCCTCTTCTCATTTTACTTAAATTTTCTTAGAATCTTCCGCCGCTAAAGTTATCTCTATCGGTTCGAGGACGCATTTTTTGCGCCTTGCTTACCCGTAACGCTCTGCCGTTTAATTCTTGTTCGTTTAACGCATCTATAGCTTGTTGGGTTTGCTCCTCGGTTTCAAATTCTGCGAATCCAAAACCTTTGGATTTACCAGAAAATTTGTCAGTTATTATTTTTACATCCTTAGCGTTTAATCCTTTCTCTTCGATGAATTTTTTTAGATCATCTTCGCTAGTGCCAAATTCCAAGTTGCCAATGTAAATCTTTTTTTCTTCTTCCATTACGTTTTCTCCTTATTCGTTCGTGTTCACATTCACAAGAGTCCCCTTAACGTTTTTTCTTTTTGACCCTCCTTTTTTGAGACGGTTTCGTATAGTATTGCCGTTCCCGA
>CAZHVO010000056.1:0-7048 GCA_964536195.1 uncultured Planctomycetia bacterium | reverse complement strand
AGTCCACTCATTAATCTCTATCCTTTTGCTAATCTCACCAGGAGAGTAGATTACCTCTCTTCTGGGAAAAGAATAGTCATCTTTATCTATTAAGACAATATTGCAGGGAATGTTTTTTGCTCTAATCTCTTCAATTAAAGCTAATCCTGAAACACCGGCACCTAGAATAGTGATGTTTTCCATAGTAACGTTAACTCGTCGAACTTAACTCGCATGCTAACACTAAGTTATGGTAAAGAAACATCGTTGTAAGCTTGCCAACTCCTCCTGGAACAGGGGTGATGAACGCTGCTTTTTCTCCAGCTTTATCAAATTCTACATCACCAGAGATCTTATTATTTTTATGTCCGGTTCCAACATCAATAACTACTGCTCCTTCATTTATCCACTCACCCTTTATAAGACCGGGCTTACCAACAGCTGAAATTACAATATCAGCACTCTTAATATAAGAAGGAAGATCTTTCTTCTCAAATGTAGCAATATGAGTAATACTTACTGTTACCAACTGGTTGCCCAGCCATAGGGCTAAGGGTCGGCCAATAAGAGGAGAAAAACCTACCAAGGTTGCTTTTTTCCCGTAAAGCTCAACCCCGCTCTCCTTGACTATCTCAATAACACTTAATACTGTCGGGGATTTAAATCGAGGTTGGCCAAGAAAAAATCTTCCAAGATTAGCCGGATGCATTCCTTCAATATCCTTCTCTTCGCTAAGTAAAGAGAAAACATCTGCATCGTTCCAACCTGAGGGGAATGGTTTATTAAGAATAATTCCTGTTGCGCCTGGGTCTTTATTTAATTTTTCAATTGCCGACTTAAATTCCCCAAAGGTAATCTCTGGCTTTAAATCTAAGGGCCGATACTCTATACCTAATTCTTTAGCTAACTTTTCCTGGGCCAAGCGATAGCTTTTAGCTGAAACATCTTGACCTATGGCTACTGAGGCTAAACATAGCTTAGGCATAGCTCTTAGCTTTGTTTTAATTTCTGCTAGCAAAGAATCATATTTTTTTTGGGTATTGAAAATTATCGCCATTTTTTTAAAGATTTTTTAAAAGGGCCAATAAATTTACTTCTCTTGCCAAACATTTTTTCATTTGCCTCTAGATTCAAAACACAACCCAAAAGAGCTATTCTGGCGCACTCCAATCCAATATTGAAGTCACTAATTATACTCTTTTTTATACCAGATTTTATCTCTTTAGCAAGAGAAAATACTCTTTGGGCCCCAGAGCCTAGGTCAATAATCAAACTTTCACTTTGCCTTATAGATAGGGCTCTTTTTTTACCCTTCGAACTGATAATTTTGGCAAAAATAAGACCATCCTTGTCGATATTAGGATAGATCTTCTTAACCAAAGCTTGTAGTTTTTTTAATTGTTTTTTGAACTTGGTAGGAGAGGAAAAATTGATTGCTTTCGTAATCAGGCTAAGGCCGGTGCAGAAAATCAAAGCAACCGCGCTTCCTCCACCAGGAGAGGGCTTAGGTTTTCCTAAATCATCTAAATACTCTTTAAAGTTACTCCGATAATTCTTCATTAAACTCCCTAAACTTCCTTATTTTTAAGTAATTCAAGAACCCTTTTTAATCGAACCACTCTTGCAAGGAGAGAAGCTACGACGATGAAAAGGTGTTAAAGTGAGTTTTTCTATCAAAGAGAAATGCTCGGCTGTAGGATAACCCTTGTGTTGAGAAAAATTCCACTGTGGATATAAAAAATCTACTGAGTTCATCAGGTAATCTCTTACTACCTTGGCTACGATAGAGGCGCAAGAGACCTCTTTAACGTAAACATCAGCCTTAGGCTGACAAATATAGTTTAACTCCAGGTCACTACGAAAGTGATTACCGTCAACAATAAATTTTGCTTTCTTTAACTTCGCAGATTTGCTTAAAAGCTTCTTTATTGCCCGGTTAAAAGCTAGAAAAGTTGCCTCTAAGATGTTAACTTTATCTATCTCCTGATTACTAGCAATACCTACCCCAAAAACTGATTTGTAAGTTAACCAGGAAAATATCTCCTCACGCATTGATGCTGAAAGGCTTTTAGAATCCTTAATAGTAAAAGGAGGCTCCTTCTTCAAATGCAAGGCGCAAGCTACTACCACCCCTGCTAATGGTCCTCTGCCTGCCTCATCCAACCCTACTATCATATTCAACCGAACAATTTAAGCTAATGTTGCTTTTTTGCCTACTCTACCTCTTAAGTAATACAAGCGTCTTCTTCGTGGATTCCGACGCCTTTGTTTTACTATCTCTATTTTCTCAATGTTTGGCGAATAATAAGGAAAAGTTACCTCATAAGCCTCTCCGTAAGCTATTCTTCTCACTGTAAAGGATTTACGGTGCATTGCCCCTTGAATCTTTATCACAACCCCTTCTACAGGATGTAACCTCACCTTATCCTTCTCTCTGATCTTGTAGTAGACCTTAATGGTATCCCCTTGCCTAAAATTAGGATACTCTTTCTTTAGGGCTTGCTTTAATTCTCTCTCAACCATTACTAATTTATCCATTGCTACCTCCTTTTATAAAATCTTACCATTCTAAAAGACTATTTCAATAAATCCGGCCTTCTTTTTTTAGTAGCCTCTAAGGCTTTCCTTTGGCGCCACTGCTCTATTTTTTGGTGGTTACCTGAGACTAAAACCTCAGGAACCTCTAAGCCACGAAAATCAGCTGGCTTAGTATAATGGGGAAAATCCAAGCCCTTGCCTTCAAAGCTTTCCTTTTTTATCGACTCCTTATCAGAGACCACGCCAGGGATTAAACGGCATAAGCAATCAATAAAGACCATTGATGCTAGTTCGGCTCCGCTTAAAATATAATCCCCTAAAGAGATTTCTTCTTCTACTAGATTCTTCCTTATCCGCTCATCAACACCCTCATAGCGCGGAGCAAGAAGAATTAGGCGCTCGAAATTTAAAAACTTCTTTACCCTTTTTTGGTCCAAAGTCTTACCTTGAGGACAAAAAAGAATTATTCTTTTATTCGTATCCTTTTTCTTCTTTGGATAAACCTTATAACCTAAAATTGCCTCAACTGCCCCAAACAAAGGCTCTGGTTTAAAAACCATTCCTCCTCCTCCTCCGTAAGAAGGGGCATCTACCTTTCGATGTGGGCTAGGTGCAAAATCACGAAGGTTGTGGATATTTATTTTAACTAACCCTTTGTCTTGGGCTCTTTTGATCATTGACTCACCCAAAACCGGAGAAAACATTTTAGGGAAAATAGTGACTACATCGACTATCATTATCTTTTGTTTCTTTAAATCTATTTAGGAATTCCTTTTTGAGCTGGGAAAATTTTCCTTGGTTTATTGCCTCTCTGATTCTTACCATAAAATTCTTATACCAAAATACATTATGGTAAGTAACCAATTGAATTCCTGTCATCTCTTTTACATTTATAAGGTGCCGCAAATAAGCCCGTGAGAAGTTGCGACAGGTATAACAAGAACACTCTTTATCCAGACTTTCAGTATCCTGACTATAAGCAGCGTTTCTTACAGTAATTTCTCCCTGATTAGTAAAAGCTGTGCCAGTACGCCCAAATCGCGTAGGAACAACACAATCAAAAAGATCAACCCCTAAACTTACTGCCTCGAGAATATCCCCAGGCTTGCCATAACCCATAAAATAACGAAGGTACTCATCAGGTACCTTTTCGTCGATAAAGAGGAGCATATTATACCTTAAATCCAGGGGTTCGCCAACACTTAAACCGCCTATACATAGGCCCTTTAGGCCCAGGGACAAGAGCTTTTCAATGCACTCCCCCCGCAACTCTTTATAAGTAGATCCTTGAATAATTCCCCAAAACATACGGTTATTTCCATTATGGTTATCAAAATAATCCTTGCCCCTACTAGCCCAATTAAGACTGCGCTCCATTGCTACACGAGCATCTTTTTCGGAAATAGGATACTTAACACACTCATCTAAAGGAACTACGATGTCTGAATCTAGATCCAATTGAATCCTAATTGCCTCCTCAGGAGTCAGAAAAAAGGTATCACCATCAATATGGGATTGAAACTCTACGCCCTTATCGTTAACCTTACGTAATTTCTCTAAACTAAAAATCTGGTATCCACCGCTATCAGTAATAATTGTCTTATCAAAACCCATAAAAGAATGCAGGCCTCCGCACTTTTTTATTATCTCAGTGCCTGGCCGCAAGAATAAATGATAAGCATTAACCAATAGGCCATCTACATCTATTTCCCCAAGCTGCTTCTGGGTAAGCCCCTTAACTGTAGCTTGAGTGGCTACCGGGAAAAAAGATGGGGTATGCACCTGGGAAGCCCTGGTTTTAAAAACTCCTGTCCGAGCGCAAGTTTCTTTATCTTTAGTTATTACTTTAAACATTTTATACTTTAATAATAAAATGAATTGAATAGAATAGTAATCGCTCTATAAAAAGCCTGATTTCACCGACCATTTTTAAAAAAGTTTTTCTTGAGCCTGCCCTTTGTAGGGAAGTTTTAAATGTTGGTAGGAAATTTTTGTAGCTACTCTACCTCTGGGGGAACGAACAATAAATCCTTCCTTAAGCAAATAGGGTTCAACAACGTCCTCTAAGGTTAATCTATCCTCTCGCAAGGTTGCAGCTATGGCTTCAATCCCAGCCGGACCTCCTTGATGTAAGTTTATAATTGCCAAGAGGTATTTGCGGTCCATATCATCAAGCCCTTGGTTGTCTACGCCTATCTTGATTAAAGAATCCTGAGTAATACTAATATCAATTATACCCTTACCAATAACCTGGGCATAATCACGGACTCTTCGCAATAAACGGTTGCAGAGGCGCGGAGAACCCCGGGAACGTCGGGCAATCTCTATAGAACTTTCGGTGTCAATCTCTACACCAAGAAGCTCGGCACTGCGTTGAACAATCTCTGAGAGCTCATCAGGATTATAGAAATCAAAATCATAAAATAACCCAAATCTGCCACGCAGAGGCCCACTTAATAAGCCTTTACGAGTAGTTGCTCCAATAAGGGTAAAAGGTTTGAGATTAAACTTAACGCTCTTAGCGTAAGGGCCTTTATCAATAACAAAATCTATCTGGAAATTCTCCATTGCCGGATAAAGAAACTCTTCAACTACCTTTGAAAGACGATGTATCTCGTCGATAAACAAGATATCTCCGACCTCAAGATTAGTTAAAATCCCTACCAAGTCCCCGGCTCTCTCTATAGCTGGTCCGCTAGTAGCAGTAAGTTTTGCCTTGGACTGGGCAGCAACACAATAAGCTAAAGAGGTCTTACCCAAACCCGGAGGCCCGGAAAGAAGCATATGCTCTAAGGGCTCGGATCTCTTGGCTGCAGCTTCCAAAGAGATTTCCAAAGAAGAAATAACATTCTTCTGACCTAAGAACTCTTTTAGGTTCTTTGGCCGAAGAGAAAGGTTAATAACCTGCTCTTCTTCATTCTCTTTCCAATAATCAGTGAATCTTTCCTCGCTCATTTTAGTTTATAGGGACAGTTTATAGTAACGGGTCTCTAATCTAAAAGCATGCCTAAAGTAGAACACCATCCCCACTTTAGGCAAATATATTTTCTTTGCGGGCGATTAAAATCGAACCGAAAAGATTTTCCTGTATAGCAGCAATCTCTTCTAGCTTTATTAGCTCTAATATGGCTAAAAATGTAACTACAATTTCTAATTTGTTCTTGGCTGCAGAAAACAGCTCTTCCAAAGAAATTTTATCCCTTTTCAAGAGAAGGTGTAATAAATCGTGAATTTTGTCCTCTACTGTAAACTCATCCTTAACAACCTCAAAGAAAATGTCTTTAGGAATATCTTTAAGGGCCTTCTTGAAAGCACTGATCAGATCAAATATCGATGCTTCGATATAAACCTCACCAGCAGGAGTTTCGAATGTCGGACGCTTGAAATATCTGTTCCGCTCTAGCTCCTTCTCTCTTAAGAACTCTGCGGCATCTTTAAACTTCTCATATTCTAGAAGCCTTCTTACTAGCTCTTCCCGAGGATCCTCTTCTTCTTCCCCAGGCTCCTCTTGGCGAGGAAGAATCATCTTGGACTTGATACTAATTAAGTTAGCAGCAGTAACTAAGTATTCGGAGGCAAGATTTATATCTAAAAACTTCATCAACTCTAAAAATTGCAGATACTGTTCTACGACTTTGGCTATAGGAATATCATAGATATTGAGATGCTCCTTCTTTATAAGATAAAGAAGCAAATCTAGAGGGCCTTCAAAAATATCCAACCTTATTTTCATTTCTTACCTACAATAGTTCCTCTATACTCTTATTACTTTTTTTCTGTTTTATAGCTTTGTTGTCCGTCAATAACAATAATGGATACAATGTGCCGGTTTAGGCGAATCCTAAACCGCCCCTCCGCCTTTGGCGGAGATTGTATACATACTAAATCTTTAGCGCCTTTTTAACTTCACTAATAGTCTTCTGGGCAGACTTTCTGGCCTTCTCTCTGCCTTGATCTAGAATGTCCCTTAAGTAACTCTTCTTTTTGAAAATCTTTCTCTTTTCTTCTCGTTTAGGAGCAATAAACTCTTCGAGAATTTTTACCAGCTGTTCCTTACACTCCCGGCAACCCCTCTTAGCCCCCTTGCACTCTTTAGAAACTTGGGATTTTTTCTCAGGTGCAAAGATAGAGTAATAATCAAAGACATTACAAACATCAGGATGGCCAAAATCATTCCTTCTCTTTCGAACCGGATCAGTAAACATCGAAAGGACTTTACTCTTTAGGCTATCTGAACTTTGGGATAACTCAATACAATTATTGTAACTCTTGCTCATCTTTCTTCCGTCTAAGCCTAAAAACCGGGGAACTGAAGTAAGTAGGGCTTGGGGCTCAACAAAGACCTTGCTCTTATAGGTAAAATGAAAACGTCTGGCAATTTCCCGGCATAATTCCAAATGTGGCAATTGATCTTGGCCAACCGGAACATAATTAGCTTTATATAGAAGAATATCCGCGGATTGCAAAACCGGATAGCCTAAGAAAGCGTGAGTATTTATATCTTTATCCTTTAATTGGGCAAGTTGTTCTT
>CAZHVO010000055.1:0-7097 GCA_964536195.1 uncultured Planctomycetia bacterium | reverse complement strand
AGCCGACCGATTCGACTTTGCTCAGGGTTGGCACTGAGTGTTATCGAAGTGCCGAATTGATCCTGAGTCCTGCCTCTGGTCGGACGAAGGATATTGTTAGAGGGCAGGTTAAAAATAAACCTGCCCTTTAAAGTACGGAGAATGACATGTTAAAGAAAATATTTATTACAGGTCTAACTGCGATTATTCCTTTAGTAATTACTGCTTATGTTGTTTATGGCCTTTTCCATTTTGCTGACGGAATTTTAGGCAAACAGATAAATGACTTTTTATCCGAGTATATCGGCCATGTGGTTCCCGGTTTAGGGATCCTTATCGCTATTATACTTATTTTATTTCTCGGGATGATCATTCGTCTTTCCCGGATGAAAATTTTTAAATGGACTGAGAGGCTGTTTTTTAGAATTCCCCTGGTAAATAAAATTTACTTTCCGATTAAGAGAATAGTTGATTTTCTCTTCTTCCCGCCTCAGAAGAATTTCCGCAGTGCCGTCCTAGTAGAATATCCTCGTAAAGGAATCTACTCTTTAGGTTTTCTTACTACTGAAAATACGATAGCCTTTAAGGAAAAAAGAAACAAGAAGTTTTGTAATGTTTATATGCCTTCATCACCTTCTCCGATAACAGGCTTTATTATTATTGTTGAGGAGAAGGACTTAATCCCTTTAGATATAGGAGTGGAGGAAGCAATAAGATTAATTATTTCCGGAGGATTGATTAACCCCTAAAAACCTATATATACATGAGTAAAAATTATTCGCTTAAAAGCGATGGCAGCTTTGTTATAAAAGACTATAATCTTACCTCGCCTTTCTCTAACTTTCTTCCCGGTATTGCTGGAGCCTGGGGCGTTCCTCTCTGGGTATTCTATGTAAATCGTGGTCAGGGCATAGTAAGTTTTGGTATAAAAGATAAGGACCATGCGATTTCGGAGTTTTTTCCGGCTAACAAAGCTTACTCTTTTGTTTCTTCCTTGAGCTTTCGTACATTCTTGAAGATTAATCCCGTTAACGGGACAGGCGAAAGTAAATTCCTAGAGCCATTTAAGCCAGTCTCCCCTTTAAAGGGTAAGGAGTCAATGATAATAAAGAGTGATTCTTTAGAGATTGAGGAAATTTTGCCTCGGCAAGGTTTAAAAATAAGAGTTAAGTACTATACTCTGCCTAATACTCCTGTAGCTGGGTTAGTCAGAAAGGTAACTATTGAAAATATTGCTAGCTTACCTTTAGAGTTAGAGGTAATAGACGGGCTTAGCCGGATTATTCCTTTCGGGGCGGCTAATTATTTCCTAAAAGACATGTCCCGTACTTTGGAAGCCTGGATGCAGGCAAAGATCTGTGATAATTTAGCTATATTTCGTTTGAAAGTCGACCCTCGGGATGTGAGTCAAACAAAGTACATCGAAGGTGCGAATTTTAACTATTCTTTTTACGAGAGTAATGGTAAGAAGAAACCAGCTTATATGATTGTTGATCCTCGGGCAGTGTTTTCTCATGACACTTCTTTTTCCTCTCCGGTAAATTTCTTCAAGAAAGGTTTCAGGGTTCCTTTAGCTCAGATAACTTGCGGTCAAACTCCTTGTGCTTTTAGTTTCTTTAAGTTCAAGCTGGCTAAGGGCCAAAGTCGTACTTTTTATAGTATTTTTGGTTCAGCATTTAAGATGCAATTAATCGAAGGTTTTACCAAGAGCGTAAATGGCGATTTCTTAAGGAAAAAAGAGAAGGAGAATGAGGAAATTGTTGAGGCTGTGAAGAACAATTGCCTTTGCGTTTCGGGTTCAAAGAATTTTAGTCATTATGTAAGGAATACTTATCTCGACAATGTTTTAAGAGGCGGCTACCCTTATCGGGCCAATAATTCCCCCAATGCCGAGAATAATGGCAAGAGTATTTACTATATATATTCTCGTAAGCACGGAGACCTAGAAAGAGACTATAACCAATTTCAACTACTACCATCTTATTTTTCCGAAGGTCAAGCCAACTACCGCGATATAAATCAGAACCGGCGTATGGATTTATTCTTTGAGCCGGCATTAGGAAGTAAAAATATTACCTACTTTCTTAATTTCCTTAAAATTGATGGTTACAACCCTTTAGTGATAAGAGGAGAGAAATTATATTTTACCAAGGCTAAAGCTTCTACGATCTTAAAGGAGTTTAACATAAAGGATCAAAGATTGTTCCACCTTATGGTTCGAGGTTTTTATCTAGGAGAATTCTTTAAATTATTAGATGAGGAGAAGATAAGGATAAAAGGAAGGGATGAGTTAGCCCTGCGTTTATTAAGAAAAGGTGAGCGAGAACCGCAGGCTATTCATAGCGAGGGGTATTGGATAGACCATTGGCACTATAATCTGGATTTAATCGAAAGCTTTTTGTATTTTTACCCTGATAAATTAGAAGAACTATTTTTAAAGGAAAAGTTTTTATTTTGGGATGATGAGCACTGTGTGAAACCAAGGAGTTCTCGCTATTGTTTAAGGGCAGGAAAAATCTATCAAGCTGAGAGCTTAGAGATAGATAGAGAGAAGCGATTGAGTCTAAAAAAGAGAGAACGGCCTAAGAATTTTTTAAGGACGAAGAAAGGTAAGGTTTATGAGACTAATCTTATTGTTAAGCTCTTGACCGTAATTTTAAATAAAGCGGCTACCCTGGATCCGGCTGGGATTGGTATTGAAATGGAGGCTGATAAGCCGGGTTGGTGTGATTCTCTAAATGGTCTGCCAGCTCTTTTTGGCTCATCTCTTTCTGAGACTTTAGCCTTAAAGAGAGCTTGTCTGATGCTTAGTGGGGCTTTAAGGCAGCTTCAGGGCATGATCACAAGTATATCAGTTCCTGTTGAGGTATCTTCATTCTTTGAAGGTTTAAGCTCGCTCTTGGGCAGCTTTCTATCTTCTGGGGCTGGAGGTAAGGATTACTCATGGTGGGATAAATCCAATTCTTTAAAAGAGAACTTTAGAGAAAAAACTCGCATTTGTCTTAGTGGAAGAGAAAAGAAGATTTCCTTGAAAAGAATAGATAAGTTTTTAAAGAAGTTAGTTATCAAATTAAATAAAGGAATAGATAAGGCCAAGGATAAAAAGACCGGATTGCCGCTTACTTACTTTACTTATAGCGTTAAAAATTACGACACTAAAAATGGAAGTATTATTCCCCGTGTATTCACAAAGAGATCTTTGCCATTATACCTAGAAGGTGTTATGCATACTTTGCGGGTTGGAGGTAAGAAGAGCCTTCATGAAAGGTTAAAGAAATCTGCTCTCTTTGACAAAAAATTAAAAATGTATAAGCTTAATGCCCCGCTTAAGGACGAGCCTTTAGAAATTGGCAGAAGTCGTGTTTTTACTCCCGGTTGGCTTGAGAATGAATCAATCTGGTTACATATGGAGTATAAGTATCTCCTAGAGTTATTGAAAAACGGTTTTTATGAAGAGTTTTATGATTCCTTTCATAAGTGTGGGGTTTGTTTCTTTGACCCTAAGGATTACGGAAGGAGTCCTTTGGAGAATTCTTCGTTTATCGTTAGCAGCGTCTATCCTGATAAAAGTCTTTGGGGCAAGGGTTTTGTTGCTCGTTTAAGCGGAGTCACAGCTGAAATGCTTAATATCTGGATTCTTCTTTGTTTGGGAAAAGAGCCGTTTTATATTGACAAGAATAAGCAGCTTTGTTTACACTTCTCTCCGATTCTAAAAAAAGAACTTTTTACTAAGTTTCAGGAAACTATTAATTTTGAGGGCAAAAAAGTTGTTCTTCCTCCAAATACTTTTGCTTTTAAGTTATTCTCAAAGACTCTGGTCTGCTACCACAATCCTAAGAGAAAAGATACCTTTGCTAAGGATTGTCGGATTGAGAAAGTAATGGTTACTAGTAATGGCGGAAAAGTCTCTTATTTTTCAAGCATTATTAGACCTTCGCTTAATTTAGGTTTAAGAAAACAAAAGGTCGAGAGGATAGATGTTTACTGGCGATAGCCGTTTCCTAACTCCTTAACTTACAAGAGATTAGCTCTAAAATAATTATTGAGAAAACCCTTGACAGTAGGGTCATTCTTTGATAAAAAGTGTATAGGTTCTTTGTAAGCGTTTTCAATCGAAGTTATGCATTCATGGTAATCTTAGACTCGGCAAAAAGGGAGGTGATGCTAAAGATTAGCGCCGGAGATTATCAAAAAACTGAATGATATAACTATAGATGTAGATATAACAAGGGATGAGAACCTTGAGGTATAGATCCTTTAAATTAATTATTTAGAAAGGAGGATTTAAATGAGTAGAAAATTAATTATAGCTATGGCAGTTTTGGCCTTTGCTTTTGCTGGGTCAACTTTCGCTGCTGTAGAGAATGTAAAAGTTAGTGGTGACATCAGTGCCCAGTCAGTATTAAGAAACTTAGGCATGGGACAAAAAGAGGGTAACGTTTCCACCAAGAGCAGTGAGTTTCTTATGTCTCAGATAAGACTGCGCTTTGATGCTGATTTAACTGAAGGCGTATCTGCAGTATTGCGGTTAATTAGTGAAAATACTTGGGGTGATTCAGACACAGCTGCTAATGAACAGATTGAGCTTGATTTAGCTTATGTTGAATTAAAGGAGTTCATTTATCAACCTCTTACCCTGGTTGTTGGCCGTCAAAACTTAAGATATGGAAATGGATTAATCGTTGGTGATCCCTGGACAAACCAGACAGGTAACAGAGCCGCTGGTCTTCCGGTTATCGCTTCAGATTTATCTTTAAGAAAGTCTTTTGATGCCGTAAAAGCTATTCTCGATTTTGCTCCTTGGACAATTGACCTTGTCTTTGCTCAGGTTGAGGAGACAAATGCTGCCGGAGTAAACGATGCTACTGACGATGAGTATCTTTTCGGTGTGAACGCAGCTTATGATTGGAGTTCTTACAATGGATTAACTGAAGTTTACTTTTTTGGAGCCGACAAAACACCAAACTCAGCCGTAACAGCGCAGATACCAACAAAAGACAAAGTATATACTGTCGGTGCTCGAGGCCAGTTTGACCTTAACGATAACCTAACTTTAGGTTTAGAAGGTGCTTATCAGTTCGGCGAAGTGCAAACTAACGTTCGTGATGCTGATGGTATTAGTGCTTGGGCTTATCAGTTAATGTCAGAATACAGATTTTTAAATGACCTTAACACAAAACTAGGTTTATCTTACACTTTTTTACAGGGTGTTGAACCAAACAGTACTGATCCTGCTCGTGCCTGGAATGCTCTATGGGAAGACCAGACACCGGGAGAACTTATCAACATCTTAATGAGTAACACCAATGCCCATTTATTAACCATTACCGGCTCTATGATGCCTAGAGAGGATGTCACCCTAGGAATGCTTTACACACATGCTGAGCTTGACAAAAACTTAGCCGCAGCTGCTTATACTCCTACAATGGGACCGGCTTCAGTTACAGCTTATGTTACAGAAGGTTCTCCTAAGCATTTTGGTGATGAAGTAGATGTTTATGCTGTCTATGATTACACCGAAGATGTGCAGATAAAACTTTCCAGTGCTATGTTTATCCCCGGCAGCGTATTTACTAGTGCAAATAGCAACTTAGCTTACTCTACTCGCCTTGGTTTAAACGTAGACTTCTAAGACAACTTTAGATTAACAAAACTAACCCCGTACCTTAAATGGTACGGGGTTTTTATAATGAGACTTGCAATTTTACGAAGTAAAAGTGCCTAGCCGAATTAATCCTGAGCGACTTGCGATAAGCTAAAGAGAACCAAAGCGAAGGATATCCGACCAATCCTCAACGACCATGAGCAATTTTCTCGTTGCCTTTACCTCAAACTTAAGTATAATATTTACAACGCTGGTTGAGACCTGGTCTAAACAGAAAAGAAAAAAGGGGGATAATAAATGGGAAAAAGAGTTACTCTTAAGAATAAGTATTTTACAGGTAAGCAGTTGAAAACGACTTTTAAGGATGATTTTATTACTACCGATACCTGGCGTATTTTTCGGATTATGAGTGAGTTTGTTGATGGCTTTGAAGGCCTGTCCCAGATTAAACAGGGAATATCTATTTTTGGCTCAAAAGCCACCCCCAAGACCCATCCCTACTATAAATTAGCCTCCAAGACTGCCTATACCCTGACTAAGAAGGGTTACAGTGTGATTACCGGCGCTGGAGGGGGGATAATGGAGGCAGCTAATAAAGGGGCTAAGAAGGCTGGAGGAGTGTCAGTAGGGTTGAATATTCTTATTCCTCAGAAACAGATGCCTAACCCTTATATAAATTACTTAATGGAATTTAGGTATTTTTTTGTAAGAAAGGTAATGTTTACCAAGCACTCCCATGCTTTTGTGGTCTTTCCCGGCGGATTTGGTACTCTTGATGAGTTATTTGAAACTCTTTCCTTGGTCCAGGCCTTAAGAATTGAACCGGTTCCGGTTATCTTGGTAAATAAAGATTATTGGGCTGGACTGTTGGATTGGTTTCAAGCCCGCTTAGTAAAAGAGGGGACTATAGATAAAGGAGACTTAAAGCTGTTCACAGTTGTAGAAACTCCTGAGCAAGTACATGCTGCTATAAAGAGTTTTTACGCTAGCAAAAAGGGCCGGAGGGAATGAAGAGCTTCGTCAGGGCCTGGGAAGAGCTTGATTTAGCCGATATAGAAAAACATCTTATTGTAGTCGGTGATTTATCAGCCGAGTGCTTTGGCTGCCATAAAGTTGGAATTGATTCAAAGGTTAGGGCCTGTCCTGATTGCTCAGCAATTTTTAAATATATTGGTTTCAGGAGGAAGGTTCAAATCTCTTACTTACGCAAGGTAAGGGATGAAAGGCCACGAATAGTTATTATTGATTTTGATGATTTTAAAAGGTCTTTGGGCAAGAGAGATGCCCGAAAGCTATTAGACATTTAAACCTTACCTTTACTTACATTTGATTTGGGAATATAGTTTTTCGGAGAGGTCGCATAGTTCAATGAGACTTGTCCGCCGAAGGCGGACTTAGTCGAATTAACCCTGAGCGAGCGAAGCGAGTCGAAGGGCCTTTACTAAAGTGTTTTTTTCTCGGAGAGGTCGCATAGCCCGGTTGAGTGCGCGTGTTTGGAGTACACGTGATCCGA
>CAZHVO010000054.1:0-7203 GCA_964536195.1 uncultured Planctomycetia bacterium | reverse complement strand
ACAGAAAACAAGAGAGCAATAATATACGGAGTTTTTGGATACCAAACATGACGGTTTTTAATATCCGGCCTATCGGGACGTCCGAGCCTTACAAGAAATACAAGTCCCCATATAAACAATGCGGCATAAACATAATATTTAAGCATAGAATCGCGATGAGATAGAATGTGTTCAACGGCATGATCAAGTTCTTCGTATGTCACGCCTAAGATTCGGACTGGGTTTTTCTTAGAAACATCAAGTGGCAATTCAAGTTCCCTGGCAAGGCCCTTACCGGTAACTCCTAGTTTGGGAGCAATATCCTGAATAGACATATTAATGTTGAAATCAATTGGTTCCTTTGACTCACTCGGTGAGCTCAACAAAATCCCAAAGGCTATGATTGCAAATATTCCTGCCAGGGTTGAAAATAACCAAATTCTCTGCTTAAAAGAAATTTGTGAAAACCAAGAACTAATTTTCATTTTTTCCTCCATAATATTATATTGGTATACTAATTAAGGGACTAACTTCCTTTTCCCCCGTTACTTTTTATCTATCAGAGAATTTTTGAGCACTTACCACTACAAACCCACCCTTCCCGAAACCTTTTCGTGGTTTTTCGATTGAATTTAACTTGTCTGGGTAATTAAAAAGAGTTTGATGGTAGGCAATTTTATCAAACCCTACAGCTTTAAACAATTCGTTGATATCCTTAATGTTGAAAAAATTGGCCTTTTTATAAAATAGGCTTTTTTTTCTCTGATAGAATTTTCCTAAAAAACTATCCTTATCTACTATTCCAAGAACTATTTGTCCCTTTTTCTTTAAAACTCTCCTGGACTCCTGTAAAACTTTAAAAGGATCACTTACAAAGCACAAACTGATAATAATCGCCACATAGTCAAAGGTATCTTCAAGAAATGGCAGGTCCTCTCCGAAACCATACCGCACAGTTACCCCGCGTTCTGCAGCAATATCAATCATCCTCTTTGAAGAATCAATCCCTAAAGTAATACCTAAGGGTTTTGCAAACCTACCAGTACCAACTCCAATTTCCAAACCTTTACCAAATTCCGGCAAGGCTTTCTTTAAGGCTCCCAGCTCCGATAAATAGGCAAACTTATTTCTATTATACCAAGCATCGTATTTTTTGTAGTAGCGGTCAAATACATCCATTAGGTGTTTAAATTTCTCCCCACCAACCATCATAAAATCTTTGCAGATGCTTATAAAAATCTTTATCAAATGAATTTCTTTTCACGTCTTTCTCTTTAAAAGAATATCTGTAACCAGCGCAATAGGCCGATAAGACATCTTTTGCATGAGCAATCCTCTTAAACATCTCTTCGCATTCCTTTTTCTTTTCGCCTTTGCATTTATCAGGATGGTATTTTAAGGCAAGCTTTCGGAAAACATCCTTTATCTCCTCTAAAGTAGCATACTCATCTAAGCCCAGTATTTTCCGCGCTTGGTCAACCTCTTTAAATTCTGCCATTTAAACTCCTAAATAAAACTTCGCATCAAATGTGAGATTTGATAACTAATTCAAGTTCTGCCTTAGAAAGCACTCCCACGGCCTTATCCACCACTTTCCCATTTTTAAAAATAGCTAATGTAGGGATACTCATAATGCCATATTCGGAAGCTGTCTTCGGAGCTTCATCAACATTGAGTTTGCATACCTTTAGCTTGTCTTGATACTCTTGTGCTATTTGCTCAATTATTGGCGCAACCATCTGACAGGGACCGCACCAGGGAGCCCAGAAATCAACCAAGCAAGGTAATTCTGACTCCAAAACTTCCTGTTTAAAATTTACATCAGTTATTTTAATTTCCATCTTTTCGACCTCCTTTTATATTTCAAATACCTGCCCTGCTTTTATAGATATAAAATTATCAGCGTATCCTTCCTTAAAAATTTCCTGGGCTTCATACCCTGTACAATGAGTAGGCCCAACTTTTTCAACCTCCATTTCCTTAAGCCTTTCAACCATAATTCTCACTTCTCTTTTATCGCTATTCATCAGATGAAATCCGCCAAAAACTAAACAAATTTTTTCGCCAAGGTTTGCTTCTTTAACTTTCTCTACTATTCTCACAATTCCGGGATGAGAACATCCGGTAATCACAGTAATACCTCTACTTGTCTTTACTACCAACGCCTGTTCAGGGATACCACTATATCCCTTTACAATTTCTCCGGTAATAAAAATGTTTTCCCTAACTTCAATAGTTTTCTCTGCCTCAATAAGCTCAGCCTTTAATTTTTTAACTTTATTTTTAAAAGCTTGGCTAAAATGTGGACAAGCATAAATTTCAAGCCCCCCCTTTTCTTTCAACAGTTCCCACAAACCTCCAGTATGATCCCAATGATCATGCGAAATAACCACTACTTCTATAGAAGGTATCTCTATATCCAAATTCTGCATATTGTTAAACAAATACTCTGCCTTTTCTCCGGTATCGAATAAAACCCGATTATCCACCAAGCAGGAAAACCCCCAGCCAGAGGTAAATTGATCACTCACAACATCATTATTAAAGACAATTTTAACTTCCATCTTTATGCACCTCTTTACCGGCGCCATCATCTCTTGTTTGAATTGTAAAGCAGCACGATATCGCCTAATCTACAGCCGGTATGTTCAGATACAACCTGACATTTGACCATAAATAAAAAGAAAATCGGACGCTTTTCCTGCGACAAAGTTTCAAAATTACCCTGGCCCTTGCTGATTATCATATCGGCCCTGCGGTAAATTCTCTTAAATTCTTTTGAGCACAAAGAAAGTATTGTACCCGGAGCATCAGTTCCGTTAGAAATTACCCGGCTAATCCTATCCAGCCCGCATTCTTTAGCATCCTCAAACAAAGCATCATTTATAATCGGCTTATCTTTTACCGCATAATAAATAATCTTATCCGGATAAAGCTTTTTTATCTCCTCAATTAAAATCCGGTCAAAGACAGTCTCGCCGGCATTATCAGCTAAATAGAGAATATTTTCGGCTCTTTTTAGGCGGTGTTTAAATTTCTTATAATGGAATATAGATTTTTTGTAAATGGATTTCTTTTCTTTAGCCAATATCTTTTTCAACTCTTCGCTGATATTTATGTTGTTTTTTACTCCAAAATCTATAATGTTGCCGGCAATAGCCAGTTCTAATGACTCAAGAAGCCTGTCTTTAGAACATTTTACTTTATTTTTTAATTTTTTATAAAGCTTTAAAGCAAGTTGATTACTCCTTTGTTTTATTTTTTTATATGGGTCGCCGTTGGAACTTATTTTTTTTAACAATTTATAGCCGAAACGGGCAATTTCCGGAGGCGTAGAATTTAGCGAAACTTTGAGGATAACCTTTGCGAATCCATCGATAATCTGTTTCTGTAGTTTCGGGTTCATCTCGGCAATCCTTGCCCCCTCAAGTGCCTGTCGAAAAAAACAAGGTATACAATCTAAATAAGTTCTCATTTTGCCTCACTCTCTAACTTACTCCAGATATTTTCGATTTCATTCTTTGCCTTCTTGCAATTATACTCCACAATTGTTTTGCCTTCTACCATTGCTTTTACTACAGATTTATCAAAGCTGATTTTGCCAACAATTCCAACTTTGTTATCTCTGCAATAGTTTTCTATTTTTTCTGCCATCTCTTCATTAAGATCATATTTGTTAATCACCAACTTAACAGGAACCTTAAAATGACTAGCTACTTTTATAACTCTATCAGCATCATGTAACCCTGATAATGTCGGCTCAGTTACAACTAAAACGTAATCGACTCCGGTAATAGAGGCAATAACCGGGCAGCCTATACCCGGTGAACCGTCAATAATACTCCATTTATGACCTTGTTTTCGAGCTATTTCTTTTGCCTTCTGCCTCACTAAGGAAACTAGTTTACCTGAATTTTCTTTAGCCATACCTAATTTTGCATGGACTAGTGGTCCAAACCTAGTATCGGAAATAAACCATTCCCCGCAAACTTCTTCTCTCATCTCTATAGCACCTGCGGGACAAACAAAACTGCAGAAAGCACAACCTTCGCAAGAAATATCATCTATGTTGAAATCGTCACTTATCGCCTCGAACCTACAGACTTCTCTACACTTACCACATTGAATACACAGTTCTTTATTAATAAAAGCTGTTAACCCACTCCTAAACTCATGTCTTTCCTTTATTTTTGGATCCAACAACAAATGCAAATCGGCAGCGTCAACATCACAGTCAGCAAAACTAGCATTTTTTGCCAAAGCAGCAAAGCTTGCGGTAATTACAGTTTTGCCAGTTCCGCCTTTTCCGCTTATAATAGTAATTTGTTTCATCTCTAACCTTAAAAATTACATTTTTCCAGATGCATCCTGTGCAGCCAACACAACCGGATATACCGTAGGTGCACTGGTCAAATAAGGATGTGTGGCCATCTGTAATGTTTCCAACTCTGTAAAGGACATTCTCTTTTGAATAGCAACTCCTATAATATTTATGACCTCTCCACAGGAGATACCTCCTGCCACCTGGCCACCCAATATAATTCCTGATTGCTTTGAAAAGATTAGTTTGATCTTAACCTTGCTTGCTTCAGGCATAGAGGCCGGATGTTTATCTACCCCGTCAACAGTACCAGTTATAATTTCAAACCCCTCCTTTTTCGCACTAGTCTCTGTAAGGCCGGCTGAACCTAATACTAATCCGTCAATATACGTCGAATAAATAGCAATCGTTCCCTTATTTTCGCGTATTACCTTTAATTTATAAAGATTTGCCCCGGCAATTCTGGCTTCAGCAGTTGCTGTTGAGGCAAGCATAACCGGCGCATCTTTCCGTGTATAAAAATCTCTCTTTCCGGCACAATCTCCTACTGCAAAAATATCAGGATCAACTGTCCTCATGTATTCATCCACCCATATCCCCTTACCTTTGCCCAAATCCAAGTCAGCATCCTGGGCTAATCTTGTATTGGGACTGGCTCCAATACCTAAAATAACAGTATCTACTTCAATCTCTTTGCCACCGGATATTCTCACCTTTTCGACTTTATCATCCCCATAAAATTCTTCAACTCGAGTGCCGGTTAAAATTTTTACCCCTTTTGACTCCAGTCTTTCCCTAACCAGTTTTGAAAATTCAATATCAAAAGAATTAACCAGCAAATTAGGCAAAAATTCCACTAGGTATACGTTAAGACTATCGATTTTAGAAAGCTCATCGGCAAATTCAATACCAATAAAGCCTCCCCCTAACACCAAAACATTCTTTGCCTTTTTAACTTCCTCTATAAAATTCTTAAGATATCCCATATCTTTATATATGAGGTAAACACCCTTCTTATCAATGCCTGGTATCGGAGGAAGAATTGGTATTGACCCAACGGTTAAAACTAACTTTTCGTAATAATAAATATCGTTATTTTTTGTAGCCACACTCTTTTTATTACGGTCTATCTTTATCGCTTCATCTATAACTACATCAATATTATTTTTTTCTAATGCATCCACCCCTAGTTTATTATCGTCAGGGCTTTTTAAACTTGATAACATATAAGGAATACCGCAAGGAATAACTCCTTTTTCTACATTCTTCATTACTAAAATCTTCTTTTCCGGATAATATCTCTTTGCGGTTACTGCACTTATTATCCCTGCCGGCCCTCCGCCAATCACCAAAATGTCTGTTTTCTTTTTCATAACTGCCCTTGACCTCCTCAAACTGTTTCCAACATTACACATAAACCATAAATAACATTAATATTGTTTTGTTTACAAAAATCTATCACTTCCTTATCTTCGGCTCCCGGCTGGATCCACACTCTTTTTATCCCTTTATCTTTACAGTCCTTAACAATATTTGCTGTCACCTTAGGCGGAGTAACAACATTAACCACATCGATATTTTCGGAAATATCTTTAATATTGGGATAGCACTTACTCCCGTCAATTTCGCCGCCACGAGAATTTACTGGAAAAACAATATAACCTTTCTCTTTCAACTTTTTAAAAATACGGTAAGCGTATTTCGTTTCATTTCGAAACGATCCGACAACAGCAAAACTTTCTTGGTTCAAAAAATCTTTAACTAAATTTTCCATCTTTAATTTTCCTAAATAATTCCTGAAATCTTTTCTTATACTCCGGCAATGTTTCAACAACCAATTCTCCCTTTGAATAAGCTACAGCGATTTCTTTTTTAAAAGGAATCCGCATAAGTATAGGAATATTCTCTTTACCGCAATAATTATCTGTGTCTTTATTGCCTAAATCAGAACGGTTGATAACTACGCCGAAAGAAATATTAAGAATTTTTACCACCTCTACAGCCAGAATCAAATCATTTAAGCCAAATGGTGTAGGTTCTGTAACCAAAATGACAAAATCAGTATTTTTTATTGCTGTAATTACCGGACAAGATGTTCCAGGAGGGGCATCTATTATTGTAATTTTGTCAGGATTGATATATTTCTTAACCGCCTTAATCAAAGGCGGAGCCATCATCTCCCCAATATTGAGCTTACCTTGGACAAATTGTAATTCATCTTTATTCCCTATCTCGACATACCCTATTTCTTTATTAACTTCCTTTATTGCTCCTTGAGGACAAAAATAGCTACATGAACCGCAACCGTGACATAAATTAGGAAAAACTAAAGTTTTATTATCCAAAACTGCTATAGCATTATAAGCACAAACCTGGGCGCATTTGCCGCAATAATTACACTTAGACTCATTTATCTTTGGTACAGGAATAAAAACAAGCTCTTTCTTTTTAATCCTTGGCTTTATAAAAATACGTGAATTTGGCTCTTCAACATCGCAGTCTAAAATCTGCGCGTTTGGAATTGACAACGCGAGATTTGTTGCAACCGTAGTTTTACCGGTTCCTCCTTTTCCACTGGCAATTGAAATAATCATATTTTACATAAACTGATGGTAAGCTATTAGCACTTCCTGAAATTTGTTATTGCAATTTTCTACAATAAAGCCTTTTTTTAGCAAATATTTCTCGATATCTTTTAACCCAACCGGGCTAGTTTGATGCCTTCTCCCCTCGCTTTGATGAACTTTATCGACTATCGTTAATCCCTCTTTGCTAAAATCACTTAAAATAATCTTTCCTTCATAAGAAACAACTCGTATAAACTCATCAATAACTTTAAAAAGGTCATTAAGATGGTGTATCAAGTGAGCAGAAATGACTATATCAAAGCTTTTATCAGCAAA
>CAZHVO010000053.1:0-7218 GCA_964536195.1 uncultured Planctomycetia bacterium | reverse complement strand
ATATGCATATTGGTTCACAGATTATAAAGGGAGCCCCCTTTGTGAAGACTTTTAAAAAGGCTAATAGAGTTATAAGAGAATTAAAGAGTAAAGGGGCAAAGTTAGAGTATCTTAATGTTGGCGGCGGAATGGGTATAGTTTATGATAAGGAGAGGCCTCAGACTGCTAAGGAATTTGCTAAGAAAGTTTTACCTTTGCTTAAACAGTCAGGTTTAAAGGTTATCTTAGAGCCGGGAAGGTTTATTGTTGGTAATGCCGGAATCTTGGTAACTAAGGTTATTTATCTAAAAGAGACTGCGAGTAAGAACTTTATCATTGTTGATGCGGCTATGAATGACTTAGCTCGACCGTCTCTTTATGGGGCTTATCATAAAATCGTTTCCTTAACTAAGGGCTCAAACAAAAGGGTAGCAAAGAGCGCTGATATTGTTGGTCCGATTTGTGAAAGTGGCGATTTTTTAGGTAAGGGCAGGAAGATAAAGGCCAAGGCCGGAGACTATATCGCTGTCTTAGGAGCTGGAGCCTATGGTTTTAGTATGAGTTCTAATTACAATTCTCGTCCCAGAGTGGCTGAGGTATTAGTAAAGAATGGAAGGACCTACCTAATTAGAAAGAGAGAAAACTATTCAGACTTAATTAAAGGCGAACTTATTATTTAAAAGAGATTGCATAGATTTCCGCCAGAGGCGGATCAGCCTCAGGCTGAAAATTCAGATTGCAGAGATTGGATAAATGATGAAAATAGAGTTTTACAAATTACAAGCTTCAGGCAATGATTTTATTCTTCTTGATAATTCTAAAGGTAAGTCTAAGGCCAACAGTGCTTTTTATAAGAAGTTTGCCAAGAAGTATTGCTCTCGTAAATTAGGTATTGGTGCTGATGGAGTATTGGTAATCCAACCTTCAAGCAAAGCACTTTTTAAGATGAGGATTTTCAATGCTGATGGTTCAGAAGCAGAAATGTGTGGTAATGGAGCTCGCTGCGCGGGGCTGTGGGCCTCTCTAGTTAAGAAGAGCAAAAACCTAAGATTCGAGACTGAAGCTGGAGTTATTGAGAGTAAAGTTAAAGCTTGCCTGTCGGCAGGCAGAAGCAGAAATGGTAGTGCTTTAGTAAAGATAAAAACCTCTGCTCCTTTTGGGTTGAAGATAGATTTGCAGCTGAAGGTTTCAGGGCGAAGACTAAAGGTAAATTTTATTAATACCGGTGTGCCTCATGCAGTTGTTTTTGTTCAAGGTCTTGAAAAAATCGACGTAGACAGAATAGGCCGAGAGATAAGATTTCATAAACAATTTAAGCCGGCTGGAGCTAATGTTAATTTTGTAGAGATAAAGGATAAGAATTCTCTTTCAGTAAGAACTTATGAGAGAGGAGTAGAAGCTGAGACTTTAGCTTGTGGTACCGGGTCATTAGCTTCAGCAATTATCTCTTGGTTTAAACTTAATCCTAGAGTTAAGAGGGGAGAAGCAATTACACTTGTTGTTAAAACTAAGAGTGAAGATGTCTTAAAGGTTAGTTTTGACTTCTTAGAGAGAATAGATAATGTTTGGTTAGAGGGGGAAGCCTATTTAGTTTATAAGGGAGAAATTGAGGAGGGGTGGGCCAGATGATGAAGAAAAAATTCCTAATTTTAGTAGTTGTCGGTCTTTTTGTTTTTTTGACCTTTACTGTTATAGCAGCCAAACCTGGGAAGGGCGAGGATATAACTGTAACGACCTATTATCCTTCACCTCACGGAGTGTATAGGACCCTTAAAGCCAGCGAGTTAATCCTTGAGCCTCAAGATAAAGTTCCTGTTAAGCCAGTAGATGGGATGATGTTTTTCTCAAGCGGCAAGAGTAAGGATCCTGCGGGTAATAGAATTGCTAAAGGTATATGGGTTTGTTCAGGTGGACACTGGTATCCTTTAATGATTCTTGAAGACAGAATAAGCGAATAAGTGAGATTCTTAATTTAATAACAAAAAAAGGAAAATATAAAAGGGGGAAGTATGTTAAAGGGAAGCATTGTGGCTTTAGTTACACCATTCGATAGCCAAGGCCAGATAAAAGACGATGAGCTTAAGAAGTTAATTGATTGGCACATCGGGAAAGGTACAGATGGGATCTTGGTCTGCGGTACTACCGGAGAGAGTGCAACTTTAACTCACCCCGAACACAGAAAGATCATTGGATTGGCAACTGCCCATGTAAATAAGAGGGTGCCGGTTTTAGCCGGTTGCGGCTCTAACTCTACCCAGGAAGCTCTTGATTTAGCTAAATATGCCCAGGAAGTAGGCGCTGATTATTCGTTAGTCATCACTCCTTATTACAACCGGCCTACTCAGGAAGGTCTTTATCAGCACTTTAGAACGATAGCTGATTCAGCAAGCATTTCGATTATTATTTACAATGTTCCTTCCCGGACCGGGAGCAATATATTACCTGAGACCGTAGTCAGGCTCTATAAGGACTGTAAGAATATAGTCGGCATAAAAGAGGCCAGTGGTTGTTTAGATCAAATTACTAAGATCATGACCCTGGTCGATGATAAGTTTTTGTTATTCTCAGGAAGCGATGAGATCAACCTGCCGATACTCGCTGTTGGCGCCTCGGGAATAGTCTCGGTGTTAGCTAATATTATGCCTAAGGAAAGCCATGATCTAGTTGCTAGTTTCCTTGAAGGTGATTTAGCAGAAGCCAGGCGTTTGCAGTTCTATCTTTATGAGATGATTAAGGCGCTTTTTATTGAAACTAATCCTATACCGGTAAAGACTGCTTTAGGGTTGATGAAGATGATTACACCTAATATGAGATTACCGCTTTGTAAGATGAGCGTAGCTAATTTAGATAAGCTAAAGACAATACTTAAAAAGTATAAGTTGATTTAGCCCTTCGGTGGTACTCAGGATTAAAAATCCTCGATTTTATCGAGGTTTTTAGGAGGTTTGATGGTTAAAGTTGGTGTAAGTGGCGCAAGTGGCAAGATGGGTAAGAGAATTATTGCTCTAGCTTCTGGCTCTGGAGACTTAGAAGTTGTTTTTGGCCTTGAAGATAAGAATCATTCCCAAATAGGTAAGACTATTGACAAGGTTAAAATCAGCGCTGATTCCTCTATTATAGAAGCTTGTGATTGCCTGATTGATTTTAGTGCGCCTAACGCTACTTTAGAGTATTTAGACTATGCAGTTAAGTTTAAGAAAAGCATGGTTATCGGTACTACCGGCTTAGATAAGACAGCTCAGGATAAAATAAAACAAGCTGCTAAAAGCATACCGATTGTTTTTTCTCCTAATATGAGCATAGGCGTAAATCTTCTTTTTAGATTGCTAAAGATAGCTGCTCACACCTTAAAGGGCTATCAAGCCAGTATCCAAGAAGCGCATCATATTCACAAGAAGGATGCTCCTTCGGGTACCGCTAAAAAAATAGCTGAGATTATCAATGAACAGGGATTTGATATAAAGATAGAAGATATTAAAGCTGATAGATATGATGCGATAATCGGAGATCACGAAATAGTGTTTGAGAGTGAGGTAGACAAGCTCAAGCTAAGTCATAGTGCTAAAACCCGGGATATTTTTGTCCAGGGAGCTCTTTTGGCTGCCGAATGGATCATCGGCAAAGGAGCCGGGCTTTACTCGATGGAAGATATTTTGTTTACCCCGTTAGAGGACAAAGGCCTCTAAACGGGGTTTACATAATTCAAGGATTAAAAAATGTGGGAGTTATCAAATAGGTTAAAGCGCTTGCCTCCGTATTTATTTGCTGAAATTGATCGGAAGAAGAGTGAGCTTAGAAATAAGAAGATTAAGTTTATTGATCTAAGCATTGGTGATCCGGACATAGATGCACCTTTGGGTATGCTTAAGGCGTTGGCAGCTGCCTCCGGGGTTAAGGAAAATCAGAAGTATGCTCTTGATCAGGGTAAGGATAAGTTTCGTAAAACAATAAGTAAGTGGTTTAAGAAGAGATTTGCAGTTTCCCTAGATCAAGATAAGGAGATTCTACCTTTGATCGGTTCCAAGGAAGGCCTTGTGCATTTTCCTTTAGGAGTGGTAAATAGAGGTGATTACGTTATTATTCCTTCACCGGGTTATCCCGGTTATCGAGGGGCAGCTATTTTTGCCGGGGCCCGAGTTCATGAGATCGGACTTCTCGAGAAGAATAACTTCTTGCCCGATCTTTCAAAGATTCCGGTAAATGTACGTAATAAGGCAAAGGTAATTTATTTAAATTACCCCAATAACCCTACTACAGCTTTAGCACCGCTTGGTTTTTTAAGAGAGTTAGTTAAGTTCTGTTCAAAGTATGGAATTATTCTTGCTTATGATAATGCCTATTCTGAAGTCTACTTTAACCAGAAACCCCGCAGTATTTTAGAGGTTAAGGGAGCCAAGGAAATAGCCATAGAGTTTCATTCTTTATCTAAGACTTTTTGTGTTACAGGTTTACGGGTTGGCTGGGCTTGTGGCAATAGAGATCTTATTAAGTCTTTGTTAAAGGTAAAGGCTAATGTTGATTCCGGGATTTTTGGAGCAATCCAAGAAGCTGGCATCCAAGCTTTAGAAAAAGAGGGCGATTATGTAAACAAGCTACGAAGAACAATAAAGATAAGAAGAGATTACTTTGTAGATAATTTAAAGAACTCTGGTTTTAAGAACATTCATGCTGATTCTACCTTTTACGTTTGGGCCAGGATTCCAGCAGGCTTTAAATCTTCATTAGACTTCAGTAAGTATCTACTTACTAAGAAGAGAATTATTGCTACTCCTGGGGTAGGGTTTGGAAAATGTGGAGAAGGATTCATTAGGTTTGCTTTAACTGTCGATAAGAGTAAACTGAAGCAGGTTTTTAAGAATAAGCTTATTTAGCCTAGGGAGGTTAGAATGAAGAAAATTATATCTTTTTTACTTATTGTCTTTATGGCTCACACAGCCTTTGCTTTTGAGCTTGGAAGTGAGGTTTTTGAGAATAAGGGATATATTCCTGATCGCTATACTTGTGATGCTCAGGATTTTTCTCCGCCGCTTAGTTGGAGTGATATTCCTGAGAATGCCAAGAGTCTTGTTCTTATCTGTGATGACTCTGATGCTTCTTTTAAGATCTGGGTTCACTGGGTAGCTTTTAATATACTTCCAGAAGCAGGGGGGTTAAAAGAAGGTATTTCTAAAGAGGAATTAGCTGAACTATCTATCGTTGAAGGTACAAATGATTTTGGGAAAGTCGGTTATCGAGGACCTTGTCCGCCGCCGGGTAAGACCCACCGCTATTCTTTTAGGCTTTATGCTTTGGATACTACCCTGGCCTTAGAAGAAGGAGTATCGAAAAAGGATGTTATCGAGACTATGCAAGGTCATATTATTGCTGAAGCTAAGCTAGCCGGTCGTTATCAGCGCTCAAGCGAAGCTCAAGCAGAAGAAAGCGAAGCTCAAGCAGAGGAAAGCGAAGCTCAAGCAGAAGAAACACCGAAAACGCAGGAAAGTGAAACTCAAACACTGGAAGAGCCTCAAATACTGGAAGTAGAATAAGTGTAAATATTAATAAAAGATCCTTCGACTGCGTCCTGACTGTTGTCAGGACTTCGCTCAGGATCAATTCTCCCCGCCGTTGGCGGGGATCATTGGGGAGGAAGAATAAACATGGCTAAGATTAAATCAGTAAAAGCAAGAGAGGTGATTGATTCTAGAGGAAACCCTACTATAGAGGTAGATGTATTTTTAAGCGATAATAGTATGGGCAGAGCAATAGTTCCTTCTGGTGCATCAACCGGGGAATTTGAAGCCTTAGAGCTTCGTGATGGCGATAAGAAGAGATTTTTAGGAAAAGGAGTCTTAAAAGCAGTAAATAATGTTAATAAGAAGATTGCACCTAAGGTCAAAGGCAAAGATGCAAACTTTCACAAGATTGACAAACTGCTTCTTAAGCTTGATGGAACGCCTAATAAGGCGAAATTAGGAGCTAATGCTATATTAGGAGTATCACTAGCAGTAGCAAAAGCAACAGCTGTCTCTAGGGGGATACCTTTTTATAAGTATTTAGGAGGAACAAAAGCAAATCTTCTGCCTCTTCCATTGATGAATATTTTAAATGGCGGACTCCATGCTGATAATAACTTGGATATCCAAGAGTTTATGATTGCTCCTTTAGGCTTTACTAAGTTTAGTAGAGCTATCCAAGCAGCAGTAGAAGTTTTCCATAGTTTAAAGGCTATTCTTAAGAAGAAAAAGCTTTCCACTTCAGTAGGTGATGAGGGTGGATTTGCCCCTAATCTAGGGAGCAACGAAGAGGCCTTAGAGCTTATAATTGCAGCAATCAAAGCTGCGGGTTATAAGCCGGGAAAGGAAGTAGCACTTGCACTTGATCCAGCAGCAAGTTCATTCTATAAGAATGGAAGCTATATTTTTGAAGGTGAAAAAAGAGATTCCAAATACATGATTGATTTCTACTACGGAATAGTTAAGAAGTACCCAATCATTTCAATAGAAGACGGCTTAGATGAAAATGATTGGGAGGGTTGGGCTAATCTCACCAAAAAGTTAGGTAAGAAGATCCAGATTGTCGGTGATGATTTATTTGTTACTAACACTAAGAAGCTAAAGCAGGGAATAGACAACAAAATAGCTAATTCTATTCTTATTAAGGTAAACCAAATCGGAACCTTGTCAGAGACTCTGGCGGCAATTGATATGGCTTCAAAAGCCGGTTATAGTTCTGTGATTTCTCACCGCTCCGGTGAAACTGAAGATACAACAATTGCACACTTAGCAGTTGGAAAAGCCTGCGGTCAGATTAAGACCGGTTCGCTTTCAAGGACAGATAGAGTTGCTAAGTATAATGAGCTATTAAGGATAGAAGAAGAGTTAGGTAAAAAGGCTCGTTATGGTGGAAAAACTTTTAAATATAAGCAGTAATAAGCTGGTAAGAGTATTGGCGTTTACTCTTTGCCTATTCATCCTGGCTATGGTGATTTACTTCCCTAACTATGCTAGACTAAAGAAGTTAAGGAATGAAAATAAGAAACTTGTCCTAGAAAATGAAGAGCTCATCGAAGAGATAGCTGATTACGAAGAAAAACTTAAAAGGGTAGGAAAAGATCATTACCTCTATGAAAAAATCGCCCGTGAAGAGTTAGGAATAGCTAAAGAGGGCGAGATAGTTATTGACATCGAAGAATAAGTTGTTAACATAAATAGTAATTTCGCGGGGTAGAGCAGTCTGGTAGCTCGCAAGGCTCATAAC
>CAZHVO010000052.1:0-7468 GCA_964536195.1 uncultured Planctomycetia bacterium | reverse complement strand
GCTATTGGTTTCTTTCTTACCTCTATATCTTTAGCTTATCTCTCCAAGCAAAGAGGAAAGTCTTTAATGGGCAAGTATGAGAATTTAACTAGTGAAATTGAAGATGAAAATATTGTTGAAGTTGTCGCTGAAGAAAATATTAATGAAGACATTGCCCAAGATACGGTTGAAGAACCAACTACTCCCGAAGAATCAATACCTCCTCAAGAGCCTTCACCTTTAGCGGATGAAGAATAATTTATTTTTAATCATAGTAATAAGCACTCTGCTTTTGGTTTCTAATGCCTCGGCCTCTGAGCTTTTTAAGAAGCCTTATAAGGATTATCAAATAATCTGCGGCCAGAGAGGCGGAGAGCTAGTTCTTTCAACTACCAGTGATCCTAAGTCATTTAATCCAATAGTTGCCCAGGAGACCTCAACTACTCAGATTACCGGCTATATTTTTGAAGGCTTAACTCGTACCGATCCAGCAACTTTAGAGGTCTTACCTAATTTAGCTAATAGCTGGGAGACTTCCAGTGACGGCAAGGAGTGGATTTTTCACTTACGTAGAGACGTTAAATGGAATGACGGAGAGGAATTTACTGCTAGAGATGTTGTTTTTACCTTTAATAAGTTAATTTATAATCCGGATATTCCTACTAGCAGTAGAGATATCTTTACTGTAGAGGGAGAGAAGATAATTGTTCAAGCAATTGACGATTATAAAGTAAAATTTTCACTTCCCTTTACCTTTGCGCCTTTCTTACGTGCTCTTTCTCATGAAATTCTGCCGGTTCATAAGTATGCTTCTTTAGTAGAAGAAGGTAAGTTTACCTTTAGTATGGGGTTGGATACAAAACTAGCCGATATTGTCGGAACCGGGCCTTTTAGATTAGCAAAATATTTTCCCGGAGAGAGAGTAACATTAGAGAGAAATCCTTTTTACTGGAAGAAAGATTCTTGCGGAGAGCAATTGCCTTATTTGGAGAAGTTGTTGTTCGTTATTCTTTCTAACTCTGATACAGCAATGCTGAAATTTTTAGAAGGTGAGATTGATCACTATACTATAAGGCCTCAAGACCTAGCTATTCTAGGACCGGACCAAGCCAAAGGTAATTTTTCAATTTATAATGCCGGTCCTTCTCTAATGTCCAACTTCATAGTCCTTAATCAAAATTCAGGAACTAACCCTCATACCAAGAAACCTTTTGTAGAGCCTTATAAATTAAAGTGGTTTAAGAATAAAGATTTTCGAAGAGCAATATCTTATGCTATAAATAGGGAAAAGATTATTGATATTCTGATGAATGGGTTAGGTACCCCGCAACATTCTGCGGTAAGCCCGGCAAATATATATTATTATAGCGATAAGGTTAAGAAGTATTCTTATGATCCCAAAGGAGCAAAGGATATCCTTTCGACTATAGGCTTTAGTGATCAGGATGGAGACGGAATCTTAGAGGATAACCAAGGTAGAAAATTAGAGATTATATTTTTTACTTCGGCTGAGAATACCCAACGGGTTCAAATTGCTACCCTGATTAAGAAAGACTTAGAGGCAATTGGTGTAAAGGTACACTTTCTACCTCTTGATTTTAATAATCTGGTCAGCAAGCTAACAGCTACTCTTGATTGGGAGATGATTCTGATTGGGCTTACTGGAGGAATTGAGCCTTATTTTGGCAAAAATGTCTGGTCTTATAAGGGCAATTTACATATGTGGAACCTTAGCAAGGAACCTTTAGACCAATATGAGGTTGAGATTGAAGATATTTTTAATCAAACTGCTAGAATTCTCGATGAAAGCCAGAGGCGGGCTCTATTCTCACGCTGGCAGCAAATAGTATCCGAAGAGCTCCCGCTTATCTATACAGTGGTTCCTTACTCTATTTATGGGGTAAGAAATAAGTTTGGGAATCTCTATCCTACTACTTACGGTGGTGCATTCTCCCAAATAGAGCACATTTATCTAATGGAGTAAAGGGAATTGTCTTGACATAACTGGTTATTTATGATAAAGTTACAATCGATGAGGATCTTCCTTGTAATCTTCCTGTCTATCTTTCCTTTACTTTCTTCCCAAGCTGGGCCTCTTGTACTTGAAGATGCCAAAGCTTACCGGGAAGAAGGCTATAAGGCTCAGTCTTTGGGGGACATAGATGGTGCTTTGGTTTTGTATCAGAAAGCTGCCTATTTGGATCCCCACTACGCCCAGGTTCATAATGACATCGGAGTGATTTACGAGAATCAGGGTGACCTCCTTCGGGCTGAAGAGATGTATAAAAAGACATTAGGTATTGACCCTAATTTTTTACCAGCCTATACTAATTTAGCATTTATAGCTGAGAAAAAGGGTAATGTAGAGGATGCTAATTACTATTGGACCAGGAGGTATGAATTAGGCCAGAAAGGAGATTATTGGTGGGAAGTTTCCCGTCAGCATCTTCTTAAATTAGGTACATACCCTAAGTTAAGGAGAGAGAGGTTAGAGAAACAAGCATCAAGGTTATCTAAAGAAGTTGCCCAGAACAACGAGCAGGAAAGGTTAGTTTTAATAAAAGAAGCAAAGCTTCATTTTGATATTGCTAACCAAGCATTTCTTGAAAAGGATTATGAAGCCGCAACAAAAGAGTTTGAGATGGTATTTCTTTTAAATTCTTCCGACAAGGAGCTAATAGATAAAAGTGTAAGTATTTATAAACAAGCAAAGAGACTCTATTTAAGAAGAAAGGCTCTTAGCGACGCTAAGAATGCTTTGGATTATATAGAAAACGACGATTATTTATCTGCAGAAAAAAAACTCGGAGACACTCTGGAAACTATTTCGCGTATTTCCCAAGAAAAATAAGGTATTTTTACCAGCCATTTAATCTATAATCTATAATTTCTAACTTTTGATGTCCAAAAAAACGTTATATCTAATTGATGGTACAGCCCTTTGTTATCGTTCTTTCTTTGCTTTGAAACTCTCTACTTCCAGCGGTCTTCCGGTAGGTGCGGTATACGGATTTTACCGAACACTAAAGAAGATAATTTCTAAATATAGTCCGGATTATATCGGGATGTGTTTTGATGTTGCCCGTAAGACTTTTCGTCAGGAAAAGTTTAAACAGTATAAGATTAATAGGCCACCTTTACCTGATGATTTAAAGTCACAAATTCCTCTAATTAAAAAATTAATCAGATCTTTAGGAATAAAGATAATAGAGAAAAAAGGATTTGAGGCTGACGATGTAATTGCTTCGCTTTGTCAAAAGGCAAAGTTGGATGATTTATCTGTTGTTATAGTTAGCGCGGATAAAGACCTTTGCCAGCTTATCGATGCCGGTAAAGTGCAAGTCTACAATTATAATAAGGATAAATTTGTTACTAAGGATGATTTCTTAGAGGAGCATGGATTCAAACCTTCTCTTATGGTTGACTATCTGGCCTTAGCTGGAGATAGCGCTGATAATATTCCTGGTGCCAAGGGGATAGGTAAAGTAGGTGCAGCTAAACTAATAAAAGAATTTGGTTTAGTAGAGGATATTTTTAAAAACATAGATAAAATTCCTCCTAAGACAAAAAAGATACTAAAGGATAATAAAAAGATGATTCTTTTAAGTAAAGAGTTGGTCCAATTAAGCCATCCCCAATTAGAGATAAAGCATCGGGATTTAAAAATAGGGGAACCGGATTCAAAAGGACTTTATGAGATGTTTCGTGAATTAGAGTTTAAAGCTTTTATTAAAGAAATTCCAGCTCCGGCTTTAAATTTGGATTTAGAGGTAAAAGATAAGATATCTAAGAAGGAATTAGAGCAATTAGCAAAGGATGAGATTTTTCTATTTATCCAACCAGAGGATTCTTTTGTCTTTGACAAGGACAAGAAGTGTGTCTATAAAGTTTCGATTTCGATGTTAAAAGAGATATTAGAGGACAAAGGAATAAAAAAAATATCCTATGGCTTTAAGGATCAACTCGCTAATCTAGGAGATATTAAAGTAGGCGGCCTCTTTTTTGATGTAAAGATTGCTACCTATTTGCTTGAATCAGCTCTACCTGACTATGCCCTTTCTACTTTAGTTTCTCACTATCTTGCTGAGCATTTTCCCGAGATACCGGCAGAATCTACTCCTTATTTCATTTATCAGCTCTATAGATTATTATCAGTTAAGTTGAAAGAGGAAGCTCTAGATAAGCTTTTCTATGAGGTAGAAATGCCGCTTATTTCGATACTTAGCAAGATGCAAAAACAAGGGGTAAAGATTCAGGTAAAAACCCTCAAGAATTTGCACGAAAAAGTAGACAAGAAGTGCGATAGCCTAAGAGTTAAGATCTTTGAGATTGCTGGTAAGGAATTCAATCTGAATTCTCCTAAGCAACTTGCAGTTATACTATTCGATGATTTGGGCATAAAGCCTTTAAAGCGGACAAAGACAGGATATTCTACTAATGAGGAGGTCTTAGATAAATTGTCTGATCAATATCCTATAGCCAGTTCTATATTAGAGTATCGACACTTAAATAAATTAAAAACAACATATATTCTTCCTTTGATAGAGCAGGTCGAGAAGAACGAAGGAATACTGCATACTCAATTTAATCAGACTGGAACACAAACTGGCAGGCTTTCTAGCTCTTCGCCTAATTTACAAAGCATTCCAATAAAGGGTGAGTTCTCGCAAGCCTTGAGAGAGGCATTTATTCCTTGTTCTGATTCTGGTTGTATACTTTCCGGAGATTACTCTCAGATTGAGTTAAGAATTCTTGCTCATTTATCTGGCGATGAGAATTTAACTCAGGCCTTTAATCGGGATTTGGATATTCACAGTTTTACTGCCGAACTTCTTTTTGGAACAAAGTCAGAGGAGATAAGTGAGTTTCAACGTAATGTAGCTAAAAGAGTAAATTTTGGCATTGTTTATGGGATGAGTTCTTTTGGCCTTTCTAAGGAGCTAAAGATTGCTCCTGCCGAGGCCCAAAACTTTATTGATGATTATTTTAACCGATACCCAAAGGTCAAAGGATATATAAACAAGACTTATAGACAGGCAGAAAAGGAAGGTTTTGTTACTACGATTTTGGGTCGGAGAAGAAAACTTCCCGATATCAATAGTTCTAATATTCAGCTTCGGGAATTTGCCCGACGTCAGGCAGCAAATGCTCCTATTCAAGGCTCATGTGCTGATCTTATCAAGATAGCTATGGTAAACATAGACAAGGAGCTGGTGAAAAAAGGCTTAAAAACAAAGCTAATAATGCAAATTCATGATGAACTTGTCTTTGACGTAGCTAGCAATGAGCTAGGTAAGATAAAGACTATTGTAAAGAAGTACATGGAGGGAGCAATAAAGTTAGTTGTTCCGGTTAAAGTTAATCTAAAGGTTGGCAAAAGCTGGGGCCAGATGAAGGAGCTAGAATGAAGGTAGCTTTTTGCTCTTCAGAGGTATTCCCCTATGCTAAAACCGGTGGCCTTGGTGATGTTAGCGCTGCTTTACCTGAAGATTTAGCTAAGGCTGGAGTCGAGGTTAAGGTATTCATGCCTTTTCATAAGGGCATAGAGCCTCAAGAAATGCACGATGGTTTTGGTATTACCAAACAAGGATCAATAGAAGTTTTCTTTATCAAGAATGATCAGTATTTCTTACGCGATTCTATCTACGTCGGAGAAGACGGGAATGATTATCCCGATAGTCTAGAAAGATTTTCTTTCTACAGTAAAGAAGTTCTCAAGGTTTTAAAAAAGGTAAATTTTTGTCCCGATGTTATCCATAGCAATGATTGGCAGACAGCTTTAGTAAATGTTTATCTTAAAACCCTTTACAAGGATGATACTTTTTTTAAAAATACAAAGTGTCTTCTAACTATTCATAATTTTGCCTATCAAGGGTTGTCAGTTAAGGAGAAATTTCCCTTATTAGGCATTTCTGATAAGTTTTTTGACAAAGAGTACTTTGAATTTCGTGGCAAAGTGAATCTTCTTAAAGGCGGTATTGTCTTTTCAGATATAGTGACTACAGTAAGTCCTACTTACGCTAAGCAGATACAGACTCCGGAATTCGGATGCGGCCTAGAAAGGACTTTAAGAAAGAAGGGTAAGAACTTAATAGGAATTCTTAATGCTATTGATTATACTATTTGGAATCCAGCAACAGATGATTTTATATACAAGAAATATTCTCCAGATACTCTTGAGAGTAAGGCTATTAATAAAACCAATCTCCAGAGGCAGCTGGGTTTAGGAGAGGACAAGGATACTCTTTTTATCGGTATGGTTAGCCGGTTAGCTGAGCAAAAAGGCATAGACATACTCTCGCAAGCTATAGACAAGATTGTTTCCAAGTGTCAATTAGTTATCTTAGGTGTAGGTGAGCCTAGGTATCACCGAATACTAGAGGAAAAGGCAGCTAAATTCAAAGATTCATTCTCCTTAGCTCTAAAGTTCGATGAGGCCTTAGCTCATAAGATATATGCCGGGGTAGATGTATTCTTATTACCCTCAAGGTTTGAACCTTGTGGGCTTTCTCAGATGATTAGCTATAAGTATGCTACCTTACCCTTAGCTAATCATACTGGTGGATTAGTTGATACAGTTGTCGATGTTTCTGATGGCGGCGGCGGATTCTTATTCAACAACTATAATAGTTCGGATTTACTGTCGGCCGTGGAAGAGGCCCAAGAGGTCTTTAGCAATAAGAGTAAATGGCAGGCTATCTTAGAAAAAGTGACCAAGTTTAATTTTTCTTGGGAAGTAGCTGCTGCTAAGTATATAGAAGTATATAAACAGTTAATGAATTAACCATGTCAGTCATAGGTTTAACCGGAAATTTAGCTACAGGTAAAAGCATAGTTCTTAAGCTTCTTGAGAAGAAAGGGGCTAAGGTCTTTGATGTTGATGAGAAGATTCATGGCTATTATAAAAACAAGAAAAGCCTTGTTTATAAGAAGGTAAAGGCTTGTTTTCCCGAATCTTTAAGAAAAAGTGAAATTTCACGCAAGAGGCTTGGCAGTATTGTTTTTTATAATAAGAATAAGCTAAAGAAACTTGAAAAAATAGTCCATCCAGTAGTTACCAAGGATTTATTAAATTGGGTAAAGCGAGCTAAGAGCGAAAGAAGCAAAATCTATATTGCTGAGGTTCCTCTTCTCTTTGAGAAGAGATTAACTCGGTATTTTGATAGAATAATTTTAATTGTGGTAAAAAAGGAGGTTCTAATAGAGAGAATTATTAAAAAGTACGGCCTTAGCAAAAACAAGGTCCTTAGTAGGCTATCTTTGTATAGGCTTAGTAGAGAAAAAATAAAAGGGTCAAATTTTATTGTAGATAATAGTTTAAATTTTAGACGATTGAAAAAGGAGGTTGATTTACTGTGGAAAAAGATAAAGTAAAATCAAAAAGTAAGCCAGTAACAGTGGATGATAGCGTTGATATCGGAACCCTCAAAGGGCTGAAGATATCAGAGCTAAACAAGATATCAAAAGACCTTAAAGTTAATGGGGTAAG
>CAZHVO010000051.1:0-7512 GCA_964536195.1 uncultured Planctomycetia bacterium | reverse complement strand
GGTTATAAAATCAAGGATTGAATAAAAAGCGATTTTTCCTCTTTTTTCGCTATAAGATCGGGCAAATCTACAATACTTCCCTTGGGCCGTTGAAAGACTAAGTCCTGCAATTCATTAAGATGTTTGGCCTCAAGCCTTCGGGTATTTCCTTTTAGCTCCTCAATGGCAATACGGACTACATTATTAAATATAGCTGGAGACAGTTCTTTTAAACCCTTTAAATCCAAACAAAGACTCTTACTAGTCTCTTTCCCTTTGAGGGTAAGGAACTTATTGTGCGAAAAAGAATAGATAAAATCATAATCTAAGGAGATGTTCGAAGCTAAATTATATAAATTGTTTACTATATTAGGGTTTAACTCCTCAAGCAAGGGTAATAACTTTAATCTTACCCGATTGCGAAAAAACTTATCTTCAAAATTACTCTTATCTGTGCAAAAAGATATCTTTTGTTCCTCTAACCATTTAATGATCTCTTCCTTCCTAACCTCTACCAATGGCCTGATAACAGTCAGGCTCTTAAACTTAGTCTTAGGCAAAAACCCTCTTAAGCCCCTCAAACCTGAACCGCGAATCATTCTCATCAATACTGTCTCAACTAAATCATCCTTATGGTGAGCTAAGGCAACCTTTTTAATTTTTGTCTGGCGAGAAACCTTCATGAAGAAATCCAGACGTAAGTTTCTCGCTGTCTGCTCTAAGGAATCTCCGTTGAAAAAGCTCTGTACATCCTTTTTCTCGCTTATAAATTTTACCCCTAATTCTGCACAGAGCTTACCAATAAACTCTTCTTCCCTATCAGCCTCTCTTCGTAAGCTATGGTTAAAATGAGCACAAACTAATTGTAATTTGTACTCCTCGCGGATCTTGGAGAATTGATAAAGCATAGATACTGAATCCGGGCCGCCGGAAACCCCTAGAATTACCTTATCCTTCTTCTTTAACAAATTGTACTTTTTTAGGGTATTTTTAAATATTTCTTCCATAGTTCTGATATTATATCACGCCTTTAGACCCCTGAAGGGAATTATTTCTTAGAAACAAAGGGGTTATCCTTAATGTAGAATCGTAAGGGTAAATTTTTGGACCTAACAGCATAATCAATGCCTATTCTTTTTGCTTTAACTATAGTAAAATTTTTATTGGCTGGAGAAGAGATAAAAATATCTTTAGATGTAATTTCTCTGCCTAAGAAGCTCTTGTCAATTGAGAAACTTTGAGTCCAGCGACAAGGACCATTAGTTAGCTTCTCTTTTCTCTCTATGCCTCTTCTCTTTTTCATCAGCTCTATACCCTGGACAGGCTCAACAGCTCTTATAAATACTGCTTGTGGATCGTCTTTCTTAGAAACCACAATATTAAAACACCAGAATTTGCCATAAATAAGATAAACATAAACAAGACCTCCCTGGCTATAAATAATCTTATTGCGGGCAGTAACTCGTCCCTGAAAACTATGGGAAGCGTCATCGCTTATTCCAAGGTAGGCTTCGGTCTCAACTATTTTTCCGCTTAAGGTCTGTTTTTTAGTTTTGAGGGTTAAATAATCACCGAGGATATTTTTTGCTACATACTCAGCTTGGCGGTGAAAAAAGGCTTTACTTCTCCTCTGGGACCTTAGCTTCTTCATATCGAGAACAACTCCAGCCTCTAAGACGCTTACCTCTAAAAAATAAATCTATTCTTTTCTCCTCATACATCCAGTTCTCATATCCATCTAACTCTATCTTAGTTTTAGTAGGAAGGCCTATCTTAAAAATGACATCATTCTTGGTGTCGCCAATGATTAAAACTATATCTTCACCAACTAGGCAATAGCTCTTTTTATCAACGCCTTGATCAAAACCATTCCTCACCCCGACCACAAAGTTCCCATCTCTTGTGCCGGTATAATCTCTCATTTGTACGCAACCATAGACAGAAAATAAAACTAAAATAAGAAGGCACAAAATGAGGTTTTTAATATTTTTCATCTTAACTCCCTTTTTTATCCCTTATAAACAAAAGCGGAAAAATTATATCACTAACACAACAAGGAATCCATACTGCTAAAAACAAAAATAAAAATACACCGCCATAAAAAGCTAAACTGAAAGGTTGGCCTCCAGCCATAATCATATGGAAAAGTGATGCCCAAGTACTTAACAACACATGCCCATAGTGTGAAAATTTAGTTGATGGCCAAAAATAGGCTATAGCAATTCCGATTAGTGCTAAAGGATTTATAAGCCACCACTTCTCAATAAACCCAAGGTGAACTTCGCGGCCAGGCATCTTAAGCAGAGTCTCTCCAAAATAGGGAATTACCGAATCACTTAACGTAGCTACGCCTATTGAACCTAGATATCCAATTATCAACAGGATAGGAATACCACACCTCTTTCTCGTAGTCGGACATTTGTGTAGTTCATACATAGAAGCTGTAGCCAGGGCACTTAATAATACATGTGCCGGATGGAAAACGTAAAAAAGATTGTAGGAAATCTTTGGTGAAATATTGCGAAAAATAATCATGATAACAATTCCAGTAATTGCACCAAAAGCTGTAAAAGGAGCATGGTGTTTTAGTTCTTCATGAATTCTTTTAAATACTTTGCTTTCCATGTTCTTCTCTCTAAAAATTATAACCGAAATTCTTGGCCAACCTTCAGATCCCAGAAATTTTCATCATAAACTTTTTTAAAAGCCTCTGTTGCCTCAAATCCTGTACAGTGTGAAGGACCGACATTCTCTACACCTAAGTTTTTCATCTCTTCTACCAAGTATCTTATAACCCTATTATCTTCATCAATAAGATGAAACCCTCCCAATGCAGCATATATTTTCTCTTCAGGAAATTCTTTTTTTACTTTCTCGATGAATTTGATAACTCCGGGATGAGAGCAGCCACAAACAACCGAAACACCCTTATCTGTTTTGACTAATAAAGCTTGTTCCTCTATCTCTTTGCTTTTATAGCCGGCCTTAAAAGGCCCGGTTGTATAGATATTCTCGCAAATCTGGAGAAAACTATCAACTACTTTAAAATTATGAGAGGCAAGCCTATCCTTAAATTCTCTAGCAAAGTCTGGGCAAGCAAAAACTACTATACTTTTATTAATATCTAATAAATCCCAAAGCCCACCTAAATGATCCCAATGGTTATGAGAAATAACAACTCTCTCAATACCGGAGATATCTACACCTAAAGCCTTTAGATTTCCTAAAGTATACTCTGCCTTTTCCCCGGTATCAAACAAAGTCCTATCGTCAATTATATAGGAAATGCCCCAGCCGCAAGAATACTTATCCTCGAGTTTTTCTTTGTCAAAAATTATCTTAATTCTCATCTTCTAAAATTATTTCTCATATTCTCTTTGGCCAAAGATAGCTGTTCCAACCCTAACCAAATTAGCTCCTTCCTCTATAGCTACTCGGTATGAGGAACTCATGCCCATAGAAAGATAAATCCACTCTAATTCTCCTTGATAATTACCTTTAATCTTATCAAATAAATCTTTTGTTTTCTTAAAAAAAGGACGTAGCTCTTGGGGATTATCTAACCAAGGCCCCATAGTCATAAGCCCCATAGGTTTTAAATTAGCAAATTGTAAGATCTCACCAAGAAATCGCTCAACACCCTCGGCTAGTACCCCCTGTTTCTGAGGCTCGGTAGCAGAGTTAACTTCAATTAAAACCGGCATAACTTTATTTATTTTTTTACACTCTTCATCCAAAACTTCAGCCAAATCTAAAGAGTCAAGAGTTTCAATCATGTCAAATATTTTTACTGCCTTTTTAACCTTATTCTTCTGAAGATGACCGATAAAGTGCCACTTGGCTTTATTACCTAAAACAACAAATTTTTCCTGAGCTTCCTTTACGTAGTTCTCACCAACTATCTTTACTCCAGCCTCCAAGGCCTCAGCAACCTCAGCTGAACTTCGCTCCTTGGCAGCTACAACTAGCTCCACGCCCCCAGGCAACCCTTCTAAAATTTTCTTAGCATTATCTTTAATCATTAGATACAAAGTACTTTACTCCCCTAATCCTACTCATCTTTATCTTTTTTCTTGCCAACAATAAAGAAAGCTGTTTGACTATCTCATTAGGATTTGCGGTCAAAGATCTGGTTAAGTCTTCCAGAGTTGCCGGTCTTACCTTTAAAAAATTAAAAATATCTCTTTTTAAATTTTCATAAGCCTTACCGCCCTTTTTCTTGAGAGAAAATTTTACCACAACCTTGGCAGTTTTGCCCAAAACTTTCTTTATCATCTCTATTTTACTTCGACTGGGCAAAGATATCTTTACCCCTGCTGGCCTTACTGGAAGATTAAGCTGGATCTTATCAGGATTAATCTTATCGATGATCTCTCTAAATTTATCTATTTCTCTCTTACTATCATTTATCCCGGAAATAAGCATTATTTCTAGCCAAATTTTACCCTTAAATTCCTTTCTCAAACTGATAAGGCCGCTTACTATTCTTTTAAGAGTTATCCCCTTAGCCGGACGATTAATTTTAGAAAAGGTCTTCTCGGTAGCTGCATCTAGAGAAGGAACAATTAAATCTGCCTTTCCTAACTCATCTCTAACCTCACCCTTATACAAAAGAGATGAGTTAGTGATTACGGCTACTGGATATTTATTCTGAGTAACTTTTTTTATAACAGCAATTACCTTATCCAAGCCCTTATGCAAGGTTGGTTCTCCAGATCCAGAGATAGTTATATAATTAATCTTAGGACCCTTACTGACAATCTCTTTTAAATCCTCTTTGAATTTAGAGAGCTTTAAGAAAGAGAATCTTTTTACAGTCTTTTGGCTGCTTGGGCCTAATTGGCAATACAGACAATTAAAAGAACAGGTCTTCTTGGGAAGCAAATCTACCCCTAAAGAAAAGCCTAATCTCCTTGAAGGAACTGGACCGTAAAAATAGTTTTTTATTGACATCGCCTAAATTTTCTTAAGGCCGGTTTAAGTTTGTCTAGATGGTTACGGGTAGTAAGAAGGGTGAAATCTTCAGTATCTACAAAAAAAACATCCTCTAAGCCTAGTACCAAAACTTTTTTCTTCAAGTTATCTAGATAAATCAGATTATCCTTACCCTCATAGATAAAAGAGCTGCCTCTAGTTACATTACCCTTTTTATCTTTAGCTAAAACCTCATAGATGGCTAACCAAGAACCAAAGTCTTTCCAGGAAAAATCCCCTTTAACCATTTTAGCCTTTTTTGTCTTCTCCATTATGGCTTTATCAAAAGGGATATTGTTTATTCTTTTATAGAGAGAAGAGATTCTCTTGGCCCTAAACTGACTGCTAAAATACTTATAATCAGAGTAATACTTCCTATACTCATCGGTTAGGGTAGAAACCGAAGCAACAAACATCCCGCTATTGTAAAAACAATCGCCTGAGGCGATAAGCTTTTTTGCTTTAATTACTGTTGGTTTTTCAATAAACTTCTTTACTGAAAAAATACCATTTTTAGCTGGCTTCCTTACTTGGATATAACCAAAGTTTGGCGTAGGTAAAGATGGCTTTATGCCTAAGGTGCATATCCAGCCATCTCCGGCTGCTGCTAAAGATCTCTTCAGGCTCCGGTAAAACTCTTTTTTGTTTTTTATAAAGGTATCTACCGGTGTGATAATTAAATTCTTGCTGGGATATTTTTTTAGACGATGCAGAGACAAAAGAATTGCAGCGGCAGTGTTTTTACTGGCTGGTTCAAAGAAAATGTTATCCTTCTTAATTAATTTTAATTTGGCCAGTTCTCTTCTCTCTGCCTGATTGGCAACTAAAAATATATTATCTCGAGTGGTTATTTTTAAAAATCTTTTTATGGTAAATTCTAAAGGGGAAAAACCAAAAATATCTAAGAAATTCTTACTTACCTTCCGAGACAAAGGCCAAAGCCGCAGAGACCTTCCCCCACAAAGAATTAAAACTAAGGGTTTATCGCTTCGCACTCCTCTCCCTTATTTGCTTTGAAAGATACCCACCGGTATAGCCATCAATAATTGCAGTTAGCTCCGCTAATCTTAGCTCCTTTTTAAATAAATCCTCCTCTGACAAAGAGGCACTGATAAGCTCTCTCTTCAAGCGTACTCTTTCAAAGTATACTCTGTTTATCTCATCAAGAATATCCAGCCGCAACTGAGTATTAAGGCGGGCTCGGGTATCTACATCGTCCTCATAAGAATTCCAAAGCAAATTACCGATATCCCAGGAAAAAGAAATTCCCCAATCATAAGGCCCGACAATATATTTGCCATCATAAGTACCCGTACCTGCTGTGCCATAAATTGTCTTATCGTAATCTAAGTTTACACTCGGGAATAATGCCCTATACTTTAAACCAGCCCTCCACTTTCTTATCTTATCAGGATGAACCCCGTTATAAACTAAGACTGCCTCTTGGATTTCTCCTACCGAAGGTTCTCCCCCTAAAACTATTTCCAAACTGCCTTCGGGGTCCGCAGCGCTAAAATAATCATTCTCAAATAGCCCTTTGGGAGTCGCTAAGTAAATTCTACCCTCAGGAGTAAACTCTATCCAGGAAATATAAGAAGAGTGCAATCCTTCAAAGAGCTGCTTAGATTTATTTCGTCTTAAATCAACCATAAAAAGTCCCTTAGTAGTGCCTAAATAAATGGTATTAGCCTGTAATTTTGTCTGAGTAAGGCAATTAATAGAAAGATTATCTATCCCTGATATATAAAGTTTTCTCCAATTAACCCCCTTATCTTCGGAAATGAATAAACCTTGGTTTGTGCCCAACCAAAGGTAACCTTTGCCTGAGACATCTGCCTTGATAATCTGAGCTAACAGTCCTTCTTCACCTATAGCCTCTTCTTTCCTCATTGCAAACAATCTCTCCGACTTTCCCTCATCCTTTAAGAGATAGGCCCCTCTTTCGGTAGCTAGATATAAATTATCCCCGGATGGCTCTAGGAAAGAAATAGAGAAATTGCTGAACGATTTTATTTTTCTCCAAATTAAAGCATCTTCGGAGGTAAAACGGAGTCCTTGACTTGTCCCGATATAAAGTAATCCTTTATGCTTTGCAGCTGTAAAGATTGACTCCTCATCAGGCGAAGAGAATAACTTCTCTAATCCCTCTTTTAATCTGTAAAGATGGCGACTAGTAACAATATATATAGTATCAGCTAAGGAAGAATCAAAGAAGATATGCTGGACTTCTTCATCTTTAAAGACTGCTACCTTCTTAAACTCCTGGCCACCATCTTGACTCTTATATAAGGAATTATTTGAAGCAACACAAATAGCCTTTGAATCAAAAGGTGATACGATTACTCTTTTTACATTACCGCTTTCTAATCCTTGGACCGGTCTAAAAAGAGGAAAGCTGTTATGAAAGGGAATAAATAAAAGGAAGGAAAGGGAAAGGATTATTTTTTTCACGTATTTGACCTGTATTTTGTTAAAAAAACAATGGTGCCGAGGAAGGGAGTTGAACCCCTGACGCAGGGATTTTCAGTCCCTCGCTCTACCGCCTGAGCTACCTCGGCA